>DATMIP010000296.1:0-23741 GCA_035554515.1 Sphingomonas sp.
GGGACATCGGCGGCGACAAGCCGCTGCCGTTCCTGCCGCAGGCGAAGGAGGCGAACCCGTTCCTCGGCGAGCGCGGGCTCAGCCATGACGATCTGGTGCTCATCCTGATCTCCGGCGGCGGGTCGGCGGTCATGGCGCTCCCTGCCGAGGGCATCACGCTTGCCGATAAGCAGATCACCAACCGGCTCCTGCTGGATTCGGGCCTGGAAATACGCACGATTAACGCCGTCCGTCGGCGCCTCTCGGCAATCAAGGGCGGCAAGCTCGCGGCGGCCGCACGCCCGGCGCGTGTTGTGACGCTGGGCATCAGCGACGTTCCAGGGGACGATCCTACCGCGATTGCGTCCGGCCCTTCGCTGCCCGCCCCGGACGCACATATCGATCTTGCAGATGTCGTCCGCTTGCTCGGCCCCGCATTACCGCGGAACGTGATCGCGCGCTTGATGAAGCCCGGGGAGTCCGTAGCGATCGACGAAAGCGATTTCCGGCTGATCGTGACACCTCGCATGACGCTCGACGCAGCCGCGCAACGGGCGCGCGACCTTGGACTGGAACCTGTCGTGCTGGGGGATAGCATCGAAGGCGAAAGCGCCGCAGTCGGTGCAGAAATGGCGGCGACCGCACGGAAGATGATCGATCGCCCGACGATATTGCTGTCGGGCGGCGAAACCACGGTAACCCTGGCCGGCGCAACGTCGGGGCGCGGCGGCCCCAATACCGAATTTGCTCTGTCGCTCGTCAATGCGCTGGATGGTTACCCAGGGATATGGGCGCTTTCCGCCGATACCGACGGCCAGGACGGTGCAAGTAGCGCCGCGGGAGCGTTTGCGGCGCCTGATACGATTGCGCGTGCGCGCGCGGCGGGGCTCGATCCTGCGGCGTCGCTCGCCGCGCATGATAGCGGCACCTTGTTCGCGGCACTTGGCGATCTGCTCGAAACGGGACCGACACGGACCAACGTGAACGATTTCCGGGCGATACTGATCATTCCTGAAGCGAGGGTAATATGACGCGTCTGGCCGCCAATCTGACGATGATGTTTACCGAGCTGCCGTTTCTCGATCGCTTCGGCGCGGCAGCGCAAGCCGGGTTCAAGGCGGTTGAATGCGTTTCGCCTTATGTGGCTGACGCCGAACTGATCGCCGAATATCTGCGGCGGCACGACTTGACGCTCGTCCTCTTCAATTTGCCGCCAGGCGATTGGGACAAGGGTGATCGCGGGTTCGCCGCCAATCCCGCCCGTAAGGAAGAATTCCGCGCCAGCGTCGCGACCGCCCTCGATTACGCCCGGGCGACCGGCTGCCGAAAGCTCCACCTTATGGCGGGCAAGATCACTCCCGGCGCCGATCGCCGCATCTGGGAATCCACGCTGATCGATAACGTGATCCTCGCCGCCGACGCGGTGAAGGATGACGGCATCACCATCGTACTCGAGCCGATCAACACGCGGGTCGACATCCCCGGTTATTTCTATGACACGACCGCTGCAGCTCTGCAGGTGATCGCAGCGGCCGGGCGCGCGAACGTGAAACTGCTCTACGACATTTACCACATGCAGATCATGGAAGGAGACATCGCGCGAACGATCGAGCGGCTGCTGCCCTCGATCGGGCATGTCCAGCTGGCGGATAATCCCGGGCGGCACGAACCAGGCACCGGCGAAATCAATTATGCATGGCTCCTGCCGCGGCTGGATGAGCTTGGTTACGATGGCTGGGTGGGTTGCGAATATAAGCCCGCCACCTCGACCGACGCGGGACTGAGTTGGGCCGCTCCCTATCTCGGCCAGGGTTCGCAGACCGGAGACGACGCATGAAGATCGGATTCATCGGACTTGGTATCATGGGGCGGCCGATGGCCGGTCACCTCCAGGCTGCCGGACACGAGCTTTTCCTGCTGCGGCATCGCTCACCCTTGCCGCAGGAGCTCCTGGACAAAGGCGCGAAAACGCTGCCGCGCGCGCGCGATATCGCCGCCACGGCCGACATCACCTTCCTGATGCTCCCCAACACTCCCGATGTGGAAGCCGTGTTGTTCGGAGCCGACGGCGTCGCCAGCGGATTGATTCCAGGCAAGCATGTCGTGGATATGAGCTCGATCGATCCGATCGCGACGCGCCGCTTTGCCGCCATGATTGAAAAGCGCGGATGCGAATATGTCGATGCGCCGGTTTCGGGCGGCGAAGTTGGTGCGAGGAACGCCAGCCTGACGATAATGTGCGGCGCCAAGCCAGAGGTATTCGCGCGGCTGCTGCCCCTGTTCGAATTGATGGGCAAGAACATCACGCTGATCGGGGGCGTCGGCGACGGGCAGGTCTGCAAGGTCGCCAATCAGATCATCGTCGCGCTCAACATCCAGGCGGTCGCCGAGGCATTGGTGTTTGCTTCTAAGGCAGGTGCCGATCCCGCGCGCGTGCGTGAGGCGTTGATGGGCGGCTTTGCCGCTTCGCGCGTGCTCGAAGTCCATGGCGAGCGCATGATCAAGCGCACCTTCGATCCAGGCTTCCGGATCGAACTCCATCAAAAGGATCTCGACCTGGCGCTGTCCGGAGCCAAATCGCTTGCCGTGTCGCTGCCGAATACCGCGTCGACCCAGCAAATGTTCAACATCTGCGCCGCACGTGGCGGAGACGCGTGGGACCATTCCGCGCTGGTCCGGGCGATCGAGCTGTTGGCGGACCATCAGGTTGCCGGAGAGAAAGAGGGATGAGTGCGCGGGTCATCCTCCCGCTGTCATAGCGAAGCGCGTAGCGCTGTGGCGATCCAGCCTGCCCAGCTGGATTGCCGCGCGCCCGCGGGACTCGCAATGACCGGTCCGAAGCGTCGGTTTTCGACCTAACCGGCTGTCTTTTCCAGCAGATCGTGCCGCCGCAAAGCGTGGCGCAGCTGATCATAGGTCAATTTCAGAGCCGCCGCGGTAGCACGTTGATTGAACCGGCAGCGGGCGAGCGCGGCCTCCAGCAAGCGCCGTTCATGGGCATGGCAGGCCGCGCGAAGATCGTCGCATTCGTCCGACGGCTGAAGGCTTGCGTTCACCGAAACAACGGCGCCCGACTCGCCGGATGCGACGACAGGCTGAAGCGGCGCCATGCGCCAAGGCGAAGCGAAGGGATCGAACTGGATCGCGTCGATCGGTCGCGTTTCGTCCTCCCACCGATAGACGGCACGTTCGACCACATTGCGCAGTTCGCGGACATTGCCCGGCCAGTCATAGGCTTCGAGCGTCGCTGCCGCCGCGGGGGAAAAGCCCGGCCAGCGCGCCCAGCCCAGTTCCGAAGCCATGCGCCTTCCGAAATGATCGCCAAGCACCGTAATGTCTCCCTCGCGCGCGCGCAGCGGGGGAAGCGTGATCACCTCGAAGCACAATCTGTCGAGCAGGTCGGGCCGAAAGCGCCCGCTGTCTACCAACGCGGGCAGATGTTCGTTGGTGGCAGCCACGATCCGCACGTCGACGCGGATCGCGCGTGAAGAGCCGATCCGATTGACCTCGCCATATTCGACGGCGCGCAGCAACCGCTCCTGCGCGCCCTGGCTTAGCGTCGCCAGTTCGTCGAGAAACAGCGTCCCCCCATCGGCTTCCTCGAAGCGTCCCTGGCGCGCCTTCGTCGCACCCGTGAACGCGCCTGCTTCATGCCCGAACAATTCCGCCTCGATCAATGTCTCGGGCAGTGCGGCGCAGTTCATCGTCACGAGCGGCCCGGCCCAGCGCGGCGACAAACGATGCAGACGCTCGGCAACAAGTTCCTTGCCCGTGCCGCGCTCGCCGATCACCAATACCGGGCGATTTAGGGCGGCGGCGCGGCTTGCGCGCTCGACCGCATCGAGGAAGGGGCCCGATTGGCCGATGAACTGGGCTTCGCGTTCCATACCGACAGGTTGGCGGATTTTACCACTATTTGGCAAGACGCATTCTTGATCGGCCGATTGTGCGGGCCTATTTTGCTCGGATTTCTGCCGTTTCTTCGGATTGGCACGCACCCTGCAATGTTTCAAACAACGCCGGGAAAGCCGGGAAATGATCAAGGTAGAATTCACGGAGAAATAGTTTCGACAGCATCGCCGCCTGGTCAGCGCGGCGACTTTCGGGGCGGGTGGCCCCTACACCCGCCCCGGATTACAACATGGCTATCGTCACGGCCGGAACGCGTTGGACAGGAGTAAGACAAGATGGGAATTTTCTCCCGCACACGAGACATTATCGCCGCCAATATGACCGATCTTCTCGATCGCGCCGAAGATCCGGCGAAGATGATCCGCATGATCATCCTCGAGATGGAGGAAACCCTGGTCGAGGTGCGCGCGTCCGCCGCCCGCCACATTGCCGATCAAAAAGAGATGCGCCGCCAGATCGGCAAACTCGACGCGGTCCAGCAGGGCTGGATCGAGAAGGCCGAGCTCGCTCTGTCGCGCAACCGTGAGGATCTCGCCAAGGCGGCTCTGGTCGAAAAGCAGAAGACCGCCTCGCTCGCCGAGCAATTGCGCGAAGAGATTGGCGCGATCGACGAGGCACTCGGAAGCTGCGAGGCCGATATTTCCAAGCTGCAGAGCAAGCTGCGTGAAGCGCGTGCCCGCCAGAATTCGGTCTCGACCCGGCTTGAATCGGCCCAGAACCGCACCCGCCTGCGCGAAATGTATGCCGGCCAGAAGGTCGAGGACGCCTTCTCGCGCTTCGAGCTGCTGGAACGCCGCGTCGATTATGCCGAGGGCCGCGCAGATGCTGCAGGTATGGGTGTCGAAAAGAGCCTGGAGGAGGAAATTTCCGAACTGCGCTCCGCCGACAAGGTCGATGCCGAGCTCGCCGCGATGAAGGCCCGCGTTGCCGGGCCGGCCGTACCGAGCCAGGAGGGCTGATCGCATGGAGGATATCCTGGTCCCGATCATTGTCTGCGGAACGCTCTTCATTGGGCTGCCGTGGCTGATCTTTCACTACATCACCCAGTGGAAGAAGAACGGCACGCTTTCGCTGGAGGACGAAAACCTCCTCGACGAACTTCACGCCCTGGCCCGCCGCCTCGACGATCGCATGGACACGATCGAGCGGATCGTCGCCGCGGACAGCCCGAGCTTTCGCCCGGGTACCAGTCTGCGCGACGAACGCCCGGACCCGGAAGAAGATTTCGATCTGCCCCGCTCGACCGAGCGGACCACCCGTACCCGCCGGCGCGAGCATTGAGCCACACGCGCACAAAATCTGGGGAGTAATTCAATGATACCGCGTCGGACCAGCTTCTATCTCGACAAGCGTAACGGCAAGTTCATGGGCGTGTGCGCCGGCATCTCGGACTATACCGGGATCGACGTCACCTTTGTCCGCGTCGGCGTGATCCTGCTGACCGTCTTCGCGACCGGCGGCCTCGGCTTCTTTGCCTACATCGCGCTTGGCATCCTTGGCCATGATCAGCCGCGCGAGATGGAATATGAGGACCGCGACGACCGCAAATTCTGGCAGAAGGTCCGCGCCCGCCCCGGCAATTCGATCCGCGACGTGCGCGCATCGTTCCGCGACATCGATCGCCGCCTGGCGGATGTGGAGACCCACGTCACCAGCCAGAACCGCCGGCTCGCCGACGAGATCGAAGCGCTGCGCTGAGGCCGGCCGTCGAAGCGGCGGCGGGCGCCACGCAACAATAGGATATTGTGATGGATAAGCTCTGGATGCTTCACGACTTCATCCCGATGATCGGTGTCATCGCGGCACTGGGTATCGCCGGATGGGTCTTCACGACCTGGCTCAGGGTCAAGAACGGCTATCCGCTGGAGGGTGGCTGGGGCGAGGCAATCTATCCCCAAGCCAATGACGAGGCGAAAGAGCGGATGAAGCTGCTTACGTCGGAAAATGCGCAGCTCCGCGCCGAGCTTGGCTCGATCAAGGATCGTCTCGCCACTGTCGAGCGCATCGTCACCGACCGCAGCTATAGTCTCGAGCACGAGATCGAAAAGCTGCGCGGGCCGGCCAACTGAGGAAACGCACCATGATCAACCCGCTCATCATCCCCATTCTCGGTATTTCGTGTGGCCTGCTCGCGATCTTCGGCGGCGTGTTCATTCGCCCCTGGATGCAACTGCGCCAGCGCAAGATGGAGCTGGACGCGCAGATGATCGCCGAGAAAGCCGCGCAATATGGCGCGCACACCGACCGGCTCGAACAACGCGTGGCGGTGCTCGAACGGATCCTTACCGATCGCTCGACCCAATTGGGTGACGAGATCGAACGTCTGCGCGACGCACCGATCAACTAGGGAATATTTCGATGAGCAGTTCGGTCTTCCTCTCCTTCTTCCTGATCGTGATCGGGCTGCCTGTGATTTCCTGGGCCGGCGCGGACATGTTCAAGCGCTGGCTCCGGTACAAGGAAAGCACGGCAGCGATTTTGGGCGAGCAGACCGCCGAGCGCGCCGCCCAATATGCGGTCAAAGTCGAACGGCTCGAACAGAGGATGGCAGTGATGGAACGGATATTGACCGATCGCTCGACCGTGCTCGCCGAACAAATCGAGCGTCTTCGCGACGCACCGGTTAACTGACATCAATTGTAAGGAAGGGGTAGGTTCGATGAACGGTCCCGAGATGGTTGTGCTGATCGTTTTGATTACGGCGATCGCCAGCATCATCCGCGCTCGCTACGGTGTCATTCGCACCGGACGGGGCAAGGAAGAAGTCTTCGTCGGCAACCGCGAAACCAGCGGCGAATCCGACAGGCTTCGTGGCGAGGTCCGCCAGCTCAAGGACAGGATCGCCGTGCTGGAACGGATCGTCACGGACGGCGATCGCAACCGCGGGATTGCGCTTGAGCGCGAGATCGAGGCGCTGCGTGTGGAAAAGGAGGTACGGTCATGACCGATCCGATCATGTGGACAGCGATCAGCGGAGCGAGCTTCGCCGGACTAGTGGTAGTGACGTTCGCCGCGCTCAAGGGCTGGCGCGACTGGATCAACCTGCAGCGTCTTTCGATCGAAGGCCGCTCCGGGCGGCCGGAATCATCAATCGGCGTGCCGAGCTCGACGGCGCGGATCGAGCTTGCCGACCTCAAGGAGCGCGTACGCAAGCTGGAGGCTATCGCTGCGGGTGTCGATCTGTAGCATCGCGCATTGCCTGCGCTCCGCCAAGCCATTGAATATCCACGATAAATAGTTGTTTCCCTGCGATGAACGGCAAGTTGCCGTCAGTTCACGCAACCTCTGCCATTGGGTTCCGTTCTGCTGCCGTTATCAAACGACTGAGAGGAACATCCATGCGCAACCTTATCCTGGGAGCGGTTTTGGCTACGCTGACGGTTCCCGCCGCTGCTCCGGCGTTGGCGAAGGATCACCCCGGCCATCACGACAACGGGCGCCACAATGGCTGGCATAAAGGCCATGGCGATCGGGGGCGTGGCGATTGGCGCGACGCCAATCGTTATGACCATAACCGTCCCGACCCTCGCTACGGCTATTATGACGCGTCGCGTTATTACCGTCCCGGCAGCTACCGCGAGCGCAGGCTTACCCGCTATGACCGCGTCTACCGGGGCAATGACGGCCGCTATTATTGCCGTCGCAGCGACGGCACGACCGGGCTGATCGTGGGCGGGCTGCTTGGCGGTCTGCTTGGCAACACGCTGGCCAATGGTCATTCGACCACGCTTGCAACCGTGCTTGGCGCCAGCGGTGGGGCGCTGATCGGCAAGTCGATCGATCGCGGCAACGTCCGCTGCCGCTGATCCGCCCAAATCCCACCACAGGAGATTATCATGCGTAGACTCATCACGACGGCGTTGCTCGCGGCAATGGTGCCCACCGCATTGGCAATTCCCACCATTCCGGCGGCAGCGCAGAGCCCCTCCGACCAGCAGCGGTGGGACGCCGCCCAGCAACGTTACCGCGCCGAAACCGATCGCTATCTCGCCGAGCGCGACCGCTATACCGAGGCGCGGCTGATGGCACGCTCTGGCTACGGCCGCGGCTATGGCGATGACCGCTATGGCAATAATGCGCCGAACGACGATCGCTACGATCCCAATTACGATCCGTCGCGTTATTACCGGCCGGGTCCGAATTATCAGGAGCGGACGCTCGCTGCAGATGATCGGGTCTATCGAGGCTCGGACGGCCAATATTATTGCAGGCGCTCGGACGGGACGACCGGCCTGATCGTCGGCGGCGCGGCAGGCGGCGTCCTGGGCAATGTCATCGACGGCGGCCACTCGCGTACCGCCGGCACGCTCATCGGCGCCGCGATTGGCGCGCTCGCCGGCAAGGCCGTCGACCAGCAGAACGCCCAGATCCGCTGCCGATGATCTAATACCCGCCGACCTCAGCGGTCGGCGGGCACATTCTTTCGATGTGGCGCGGGCGCGAGCACGGCGAGAAGAATCAGATGATGCCGTGCCCAATCACCAGGCGCACCGCCGCAACGCCCAGAATAACGAGATTGAGATTGCGCCCCGCTGTGCCGCGCGACAGCGAGCCGACGATCAGCCCGGCCACGGGCAATGGCAGGATGAGCCAGTTCGCCCAGCCGAAAAACGGGAGAAGCGCGAACAGCAGTGGAACAATCGACACGGCGCCGATCGCGAGCGAAAACAGGTTGAGCATGGCAACTCCTCGATAGCCTCATATGCTTAAATCCAAGCTGTATTGCTAGTGCAATACAGTCGGTGTATCCTTCGCCGCGTCGAAGGAGCGATACCATGCGCAAACATCCGATCTTCTGCGCGATACCCCTGCTAATGCTCGCCGCATGCCACGCGAACGTCGATGTCGGCGACGGCAATGCAGAGGCCGGGAATGTCCACGTCGCGGTGGCCGAAGCGGGCGAAGGCAGCAACAAGGTTTCGGTCAACGTTCCGGGGTTCAACGCCAATGTCTCGCTGCCGAACCTCAATCTTGGCAGCCATATCGATCTCGACGGGATCAAGATGGCACCCAACAGCAAGGTGGGCAGTTTCGACGTGAATGCGCGCGACGATGGGGACGGCGCGGACAAGGATGAGGGGACGGTGCGCCTTGGCTTCACCAATCCCGGGGCTCCGGCCGCATTGATCGATCATTATGCCCGCTCCGCCGCCGATGCCGGCTATGGCAATATCACCCGCACCGCGACGTCGATGAGCGCCACCAAGACCGGCAAAAGCTTCACCGTGGAAATCGCGCCCGAAGGCAGCGGAAGCCGTGGAACGATCACGATCGCGGGCAAGGGTTGATGCGGATCGAACTTACGCTGCTCGGAGCGACCCTGGTGCTCGCGCTCGTCCAGATCATGGCCGCAGCGCATGTGCGAACCCGTCAATATGGCACGAAGTGGAATGTCGGCGCGCGCGACGAGACGATGCCGCCGCTCGATCCGCTGGCCGGGCGACTTGTACGGGCGCAGGCCAATCTTTTCGAAACGCTGCCCCTGTTCATCGGCGCGGTGCTGGCCGCGGCGGCAGCCGGGCGGCTCGGCGGCAAAACCGAGATCGGGGCGCATCTCTATTTCTGGGGCCGCCTGGCCTATGTTCCGCTTTATGCCATCGGCGTGCCGGTGGTGCGAACGATCGTGTGGGGGGTCGCTACTTTTGGTTTGGTCCTGGTGATCGCGGGATTGTTGATAGGCTGACATCGGAACCCAGATTCACACGGTCACGGCGTGGGACGCGCTCCCGCCCCGATCGACCGCCAGGGCCCGGGCTGGCCGGAGGCTCGGGCAACCGCTACAGGCGCGCCATGCCTCCTCTTTTTCTCGTCATGCTCGGCGGTGCGATCGGCGCCGGCTTTCGCTATCATGTCGGCCGCACCGCGCTGCGCAATCTCGGGCCCGGATTCCCTTGGGGTACGTGGATCGTGAACCTGCTCGGCGGGTTGCTGATGGGCGTGCTCGCTGGCGTGTTGGTCAGGCAATTCAGCCCCGCGGAGGGCGAGCCGTTGCGGCTGTTTCTCGGCGTGGGCGTGCTTGGGGGCTTTACGACCTTCTCCGCCTTCAGCCTTGAAGCTGCCAACATGCTGCTACGCGGACAGGTTATGCTGGCCGCTGCCTATGCCGTATCGTCCGTCGCGGGTTCGATCGCGATGTTGTTCATCGGCCTGATGCTGACGAGAGGTTTGGCATGAGCGAAGCCATTCAGGATGCCCGCAACTTCATCGTCGCCGATGACGACGACGGCATCAGGCTCGATCGCTGGTTCCGGCGTCACCTGCCCGATGCGAGTTTCAATATCGTCTCGCGCTGGGCCCGGACCGGCCAGTTGCGGCTCGACGGCAAGCGCGTCGCGCCGGGCGACCATATCGCCGCTGGACAGACCATCCGCGTACCGCCGATCGAACCGCCGGCGCCGGCCAGGGCGCGAGCCAAGCCGGAGCGCGAGCCGCTCAGCGCGGAGGATCAGGAATATGTACAGGCGATGGTCTTGCACAAGGACCGCGCCGCAATCGTGATCAACAAGCCACCGGGCCTCGCGACCCAGGGGGGCACGAAGACCGAACGCCATCTCGATGGGCTGCTCGACGGATTGCAGTTCGAGGCCGAAGCGCGGCCCAAGCTCGTCCACCGGCTCGACAAGGATACTTCGGGGGTCCTGCTGCTCGCCCGTTCGTCGGGCGCGGCCGCGCATTTTTCCAAGGCCTTTTCAAGTCGCACGGCACGCAAGCTCTACTGGGCGCTGGTGGTGGGCGTTCCGTCGATCGAAGATGGAATGGTGGAATTGCCTATCACCAAGCAGCCAGGCACGGGCGGCGAGAAGATGCACGTCGACCTGAAAGAGGGGTCGCCCGCACGCACCCGCTACCGCGTGATCGAGCGCGCCGGCAACACGACCGCGTGGGTCCAGCTCGAACCCTATACCGGGCGCACGCACCAGTTGCGCGTGCACATGGCCGCGATCGGCCATCCGATCGTCGGTGACGGCAAATATGGTCATCAGGAAGCCTTCCTGACCGGCGGGATCAGCCGCAAGATGCACCTCCACGCGCGGCGTCTGCGGGTCGATCATCCCGACGGCAGCAAGCTCGATGTCTCGGCAGACCCGCCGCGGCATTTTCTGGACAGTATCGAGCATCTGGGTTTCGATCTCGCGCTTGGCGACGCTTTGCCGTTCGACCCGCCCAAGTTCAGCGAAACCGCCGAGGGCAAAAAGAAAGCGATCAGCGCGGCCGCCAAGGCACGCCGTAAGGATCGCAAGGGCGAGCGGCGGTCGCGGAGAGGCGGCTGATGCATCCGAATGAGGCGTTCGCCTGGCGTGACGAAGCGGCCATGCGCGCGTTCGTCGATACCACCGCATTCGCGCAGCTTACCGCCGTGGTAGACGGACTTCCCGTTGCGGCACACGCGCCCATGGTGACGGCGCCCGACGGATCGATCCGCTTTCATCTGGCGCGCGGCAATGTGCTGACGGCGCATCTCGACGGTGCGCCTGTGTTGGCGACGATCGTCGGTACCCATTTCTATGTCAGCCCCGACTGGTATGGCACGCCCGACCAGGTCCCGACCTGGAATTACGCCATGGTCGAGGCGGCGGGCACGGCCCGACGCCTCGACCCGGACGAGCTGCGCGATCAGATAGATCGCCTCAGCGCCGTCCACGAAACGCGCCTCCTGCCCAAGCCGCTCTGGTCCAGCGCCAAGATGGATCCGCGCCGGCTCGATGCGATGCTGCGCGCGATCGCAGGCTTCGCGATCGAGGCGCCGGTGATACGCGGAACAATCAAGATGGGGCAGAACAAGTCAAGTGACGAGGCAGCGGGCGCGATCGCGGCGCTGCGCGCGCGCGGGGACGCCGCCGCCGCAGACGCGATGGAGGCAGCGCGATGAACCGCCTGGCGGTGTTCGATTGCGACGGCACGCTCGTCGATTCGCAGGCGACGATCTGCGCGGCGATGGCGCGCGGCTTCGCCGCTTGCGGGATTGCCGCACCAGGCGATGGCGCAACGCGTGCGATCATCGGTCTGTCGCTGAACGAGGCGCTGGCCATATTGTATCCGGATGGCCGCGCGGCCGATCATGACGCGTTGTCGACCGCATACAAAGCCGCATTTTTCGACCTGCGCGCGCAGGGTCTGGCCCAGGAACCGCTCTACCAGGGCATCGCCACCGTGATTGCCGATCTGGACGCGCGGGGCTGGCTGCTGGGGGTGGCGACCGGCAAATCCGATCGCGGGCTGAAGCATATCCTGGAGCATCACGGGCTCCATCCGCACTTCATCACCTTGCAGACTGCGGATCGTCACCCGTCCAAGCCGCACCCATCAATGCTCGAACGGGCGATGGCCGAGGCCGGGGCATGCGCCGCCTCGACGGCCATGATCGGTGACACCAGTTTCGACATGCAGATGGCCAGGGCAGCGGGATGCGCCGCGATCGGGGTCGCGTGGGGCTATCACCACCGACAGGCGCTGATCGAAGCGGGTGCTGATGTCGTGGCTGATCATCCCGACGCGCTGGTCGCGATTTTGGAGGCCTTGGGGTGAGGCGTTTCTACACGGTGGTCGCGATAGCCGACGGCGCGATCCTGCTCGATGACCGCCCCGTCAGGACCCCGGCGCGTGCGCCCCTGATAGTGCCCTATCCCGCGCTGGCGGAAGCGGTTGCCGACGAATGGCGCCAGCAGGGCGAGGAGATCGATCCACGCACGATGCCGTTGACGGGGCTGAGCAACGCCGCGATCGATCGGGTCGCGCCCGATCCAGCCGCGTTCGCGCGCCCACTTGCGGCTTATGCGGAGGCCGACCTGCTTTGTTACCGCGCCGAGGCGCCCGCCGAACTGAAAGCCCGTCAGGCACGGGCGTGGGACCCGCTGCTCGATTGGGCGAGCGGCCGGTACGATGTCCATTTCTGCGTCACCAGCGGCGTGGTCCATGCACCGCAGCCCCTCTCGACAGTGAAACGGCTGGGCGAGGCGCTTGTCGCTCGCAATTACTTTGGCCTTGCGGCGATGGCACCGCTCGTCACGATCGGCGGTTCGCTCGTGACTGCCCTGGCGCTGTCCGAGGCAGCGATCGATGCCGATGCCGCCTTCAACCTGACGCATCTCGACGAATTATGGCAGGCCGAACGGTGGGGTGAGGACGCGCTGGCCCTGCACGCCCGCGCCGCTCGCATGCGGGATTTTCAGGCGGCGGCGGAACTGCTGACGCTCCTGTGACTTGTGGCGCGGTGGCCTTTTCGGTCAGCCACCGGTAACAGGCCCGCATCATGAATGTTACCGATCTCCGCGTTGCCCTGTTTTCGGGCAATTATAACTATGTACGCGATGGCGCGAACCAGGCGCTCAATCGGCTGAGCGGCTATCTCCAGAACCAGGGCGCCAAGGTCCGCATCTACAGCCCCAAGAGCAAGACGCCGGCCTTTCCGTCGAAAGGAAAGGTCGTCGGCGTTCCCGCCATCCCCTTCCCATTTCCGGGGCGGACCGAATATCGCATCCCGCTTGGTATCCCGCCCAAGATCCAGCGCGACCTGAAGGAATTTGGAGCGAACATCTTTCACGTCGCAATTCCGGAATTTCTCGGTCATCGCGCTGTGACGCTGGCGCGTAACTGGGACAAGCCGGTGGTGGCGTCGGTGCATACGCGTTTCGAGACCTATCCGCGTTACTATGGCTTCGCCTTTATGGAGCCCGTCGTCGAAGGCATATTGCGCCGCTTCTACCGCCGTTGCGATGCCATCTTCGCGCCGTCGGAATCGATGGCGCAGGTGCTGCGCGAGCAGCGTATGAGCTATGACGTCGGCATCTGGTCGCGCGGGGTCGACACAGATATTTTTGCGCCCGCGCGTCGCGACATGGAGTGGCGGCGCAGCCAGGGTCTTGCCGATCACGAGCCGGTAATATGTTTCATCGGCCGCATCGTCATGGAAAAGGGCCTCGATGTCTTCGCCGAGACGATGGACGTGCTCTATCGCCGCGGCGTCAAGGCGCGTGTACTCGTGATCGGCGATGGACCGGCGCGGCAATGGTTCGAGACGCGGCTCCGCGCGGATGCGGTGTTCGTCGGCTTCCAGCGCGGCGAGGATCTGGGGCGGGCGATCGCCTCGGCCGATATGCTGCTCAACCCGTCGGTGACCGAAACATTCGGCAACGTTACGCTCGAGGCGATGGCCTGCGGGCTGCCGGTGGTGGCGGCACGCGCCACGGGCAGCCTCAGCCTGGTGGAGGACGGCGTCACCGGCCGCCTGATCCGCCCCGGTGGCGGCGAGCAAATGGCTCAGGCGCTGCAAGTCTATTGCGAGAATTCCGAGGTGCGCGCGGCAGCGGGCGCGGCGGGCCGCTCGGTGAGCGAGCGTTACTCATGGGATTCGGTCAATCAGGCGCTGGTCGAAGGCTATCTGCGCATCATCCGCCATCGTGAGATGGGCGGTCACCCGATCAGCAGGCCGCGCTGACCGCCACACGGCTTAGCGAGCGGTCTGGGCCATTTCGCGATTGCGCAGGATTGCAGCGGTGAGCGTGTTGCGCAGCAGCGGCGACAGGCCATCCGGCGCGTCTAGAACATCGAGTCCGCGCCGCGTACTCCCGCCCGGGCTGGCCACGCGATCCGCCAGTAGGCGCGGACTTTCTGGTGTTTGCGCGGCGAGCGCGGCAGCGCCACGCACCGTCGCCAGCGCAAGCCGCGCCGCCTGATCGTCTGGCAGTCCTGCATCGGCACCCGCCGCTGCCAGAGCATCGATGAACCGGAAGAGGAAGGCCGGCCCCGAGCCTGCCACGGCCGTCACCGCATCGAACAGTTCCTCGTCGACCCACTCGACCGTGCCGAGCGGCGCCATCAACGCCATAACCCGGTCGTGGCCCGCCGCGTCCGCATCCGTGCTCGCCAGCGCCACTACACCTTGGCCCAGGGCGACGGGTGTGTTGGGCATGGCCCGCACGATTTGACGTGGCTTCGGAAAGCGCCGGCGAAGCGCAGCCAGCTCCACACCCGCAAGGATCGAGACCAGCATTGTTTCGGGCGCCAGTGCCGACGCCAGCGTGGGAGCGATCACGTCCAACATCTGTGGTTTGACGCCGAGCATCACCATCGCCGGCACAGGGCCGTCGGGAGGCGGCGCGGTCAGTACCGTGACGTCGGCCGCGACTGGATCGCCGGATTTCCTGATCACCGTGACCTCGCGCGGATCGAGCCCGCATTCGAGCCACCGCCGCAGCATCGCGCCCGCCATGTTGCCGCATCCGACGAGCCAGACCGGCCCCTCGATCGAAAATCGCGTCACGCCTCGCCGTGCGTTTCGATCAGCGCCGCTGTAAGGGCTTCGGCGGGCGACTTGCCGCCCCACAGCACGAACTGGAACACCGGATAGAAGCGCTCGCACTCGTCGATAGCGGCTTCGATCAGCGTGCCTGCCTGCGCCAGCGTCAACGGACTGTCGCTGGCACCATCGAGCAGCGCAGCGTGCCGGAACAGCAACATCCCGTTCGATGACCAGATTTCGAAATGGCCGATCCACAACTGCTCGTTGACCAACCCGATCGTTTCATAGACGGCTTGGCGCTTGTCGGCCGCGACACGGATATCGGGCAATGCCAGGAATTGCAGGACGCGATCGTCTTCCCGCCACACCCCGCGCAGTTCATATTGCGTCCAGCTGCCGGGAACGGTCGCCACGATCTCGTCCTCGCTGACGCGATCATGCGTCCAGCCATGTGCTTCGAAATAGGTTTCGAGCGTATCAACCGGCGCTTCGTCATCGCGCTCGTTTTCGAATTCGTCGGCGATCATCATCGCACCCCAATTGCCCGGGAGAGGGTAGCGCCCTGTACTTCAGACGCAAGATGATGTCGCGCACCTTGGTGACAAAACTGTGGATAGGTGGGGAATAACCGGTTCAGCGGCCCGCATCGGCGATCGCCTCCAGCGCCCGCTCGAACCGCTCATCAGCCGGACCTCGGACGATACGATAGTCGAGGCCGCGCCGTTCGAGTTCGGCCATCGAAAGGTCGAAGAAGCGCTGGCGTTGCCGCGGTCCGCCGAAAAACCGGGTACCGTCGTCGACCCACGGCATATCGATATCCAGCAACAAATAGAGTTTTGCGGTGCTTTGGAACGCGTCGAACCACGGATCGCGCCGTTCGAACAGCATATCGGCCCACACCGCGGTCATCAGCGGATCGGTGTCGAGGATCAGCCGCCGGTTGCACTCGCGCAGAAGCGCCTGGGTCAGCGCGTGGTGCGTCCGGCCGATGGCGACAAGATCCTCCATTCCCAGCGACAAGCCATATTGTTCGCAATAGGTCCGGCCATATTCCGGCACGTAGAGCGTGTCGAAATGGCGCGCGAGCGCCGGTGCCAGCGTTGTCTTGCCAGTGCTTTCGGGCCCGTGCAGGCAGATCGTGGACGCAAATCGCGGGCGCACCGCCGGCGGTATGAAACGCCAGTTGCCCAGCGGGTCGGCAAGCACGTCCGCGGAGCGTACGGGCATCGCCTGGTGATCGGGATCGATCAGCATGAAGCGGGCCTCGAGCGCCGCCGCGAGGCCTGCCTGGCGGCGATCGCTTGCGATTACGCTGTTAATCGGATCGCTATGCAGCTCCTTGATCTTGTCGGCCAGCAGGACATGCAGGCCGGGATCGGGATTGTTTGGCGATGGCGATTCGATCCCCACCACGCGCAGCGAGGGGTACATTTCGAGCATCCACTGCAGCCGCAGCGCGCCCGAAATCTCGTCATCGGGCTGCCAGCATATGACCACCGTGAGGTGGTCGGCGAGCGCCCGCGCCGTGCGGATCAACGCGATGTGCCCGGTATGAAGCGGCATGAACCGGCCGATGACCACGCCATTGATCATCTGCCGGGCTCCGCCGCTGCCGAGCGCATCCATTCGCGCAGACCCAATGCGGACAAGATCAGGAAGATAACATAGAGCCCGGCCGTGAGCATAAGGCCTTTGGCGAGGTAAAGGCCGATGGCGACCATATCAACCGCGATCCACAATATCCAATTCTCGATCCGCCGCCGGGCCAGCAGCAGCTGCGCGGCGATGCTCGCCATAGCCACAGCGGCATCGATCCACGGGAATGCGGCATCGGTATAGCTACGCATTATCGCGCCCCAGGCGAAGCTGGTGATACCGATGACCACGACCCACGCGATCCGCGCCGGCCAGGTCAGCCGCTCCACCTCGACCTTGTTGGTGCCTCCGCCTGAACGCCACCATGCCCACCATCCGTACAGCTGGATCGCAAAAAAGAAGAGCTGAAGCAAAGCGTCGCTGTAGAGTTTCGCTGTGAAGAAGATGTCGGCGTAAAGCGCCACCATCAGCAGGCCGAACGGAAAATTCCAGATGCTGCGCCGGATCAGCAACAGAATGTTGGCAAGCCCAAGGAGCGTCCCGATAGCTTCGAGAGGGTTCAGGGAAACGTCGAACAGGTTCACGGACGTTACCGATAGCGGGCATGCGACGCGCGCGCCATCATCTCGATCAAGCGGCCGATAAGCGCTTGCACCCCCCCCGTCGCGCGGCTAACAGACCCCCCGCTTGGCATCGCCGGTCCGCTCTGCTTGTTCATTTGCGACCGCGCTCCATCGGGGAGTAGCTCAGCCTGGTAGAGCACTGCCTTCGGGAGGCAGGGGCCGGAGGTTCGAATCCTCTCTCCCCGACCATGATATAATGTTGCCGTATGATACTGATATTATTGGATTCCACGGGACGATCAGCGTCGTCCCTCGGAACCGATCGGCGGCGGGTGACACATGCTGTAGCCGGTGAAGGTCGTCTTCCCGGCAACGGCTGAACGCGATCTCGACTATATCGCCGAGGATGATCCGGCCCGCGCCTTTTCCTTCGTCCGCGAATTGCGCGGGAAGGCGCTCGGATTGGCAGAGAACCCCCTGGCGGGAACCGCGTAGCGATGCCGAACGGGGCGTTGATCGCGAAAAAGCGATCCTAGTCTTCGATAATGAAAATCCCGGTGCCGCCGAAATGCCCGGCTTGGGCATTCCGACGGTCCCGGGATCATTCGTTCACGGCGACGCGTTTCAGGACGACGCCGTTTCGAGACATTTCCTAGAATTTATAACTCAGGCGTACCCCGTAAGTGCGCGGCGGCCTGAGATTTTCCACGACCAACGCCGGCGAACGCGGATGCGGTTGGGAGAATGCCACGACGTTCTGGTTCGTGACGTTGTTCGCAAAACCGGACAAGGTAAGGTGATCGCCAGGCAATGAGTAAGTGATCTGCAGATCCGCCATGAAATAGGATTTCTGTATCTCGTTCGGCAGCTGCTCGAAACCGGTGTAGGAACTGCTCTGATAGCGGCCGTCCGCGTTGAAGACCAGTTTGCCGGCGCTGCCGAGCCCGATGGTCTGCTCGATGCCCGCGGCAGCGGTCCATTCCGGCGCGTTGATCGGGCGACGCCCGCTGCAATTCACCACGAACTGGCCCACCGCATTCGGCCCGCTGATGGGGCAACCGCTGACCGGCGGCCCCAGGGCGGCGGGGTTGGAGAAGACGAACGATTTGTTCTTGGCGTCGAGATATTGGACCGTAGCGTTCAGCGTCGTGCCTTCGAGAATTTGGGCGCGTGTCTCGATTTCGAAGCCCTGGATACGGCTCTTACCGATATTCTCTGTCACGAATTCGGTTCCGCCCTGCGAATTGGTTCGGAAGTGCGAAACCTGCTGACCCTTATATGTCCAGTGAAACGCCTCGAGGTTCACCTGGAGGTGGTTGTCGAGGAAGCGATTCTTGGAACCGATCGTGTAGGCCGTGATGGTCTCCGGCTGGTAGACCGGATTATCGATCGAGCTGAAGAAGCCGCCTGACTTGAATCCGGTTTCGAACGACATGTAGAGCAGCGACCGCGAACCGAGATCATATTCGATGCCGGCGCGATATGTCGGCTTGCGGAAGGTTTTCGAGGGACTGTTCGTGGTCCGGCCCGTCACCAGACTGGCGCCACCCGGGCCATAGGGCTGAAAGGGAATGATCGACCCATCGGGCGCGAACAGGAAGGCGGGCTTCGCAGATGTCGCGGGGAGCGCGGGCGTGCCGGGGCAGGCGCCGCCCACAAAGACGGCGTTACAGATAACCACGGCATTGACCGAGTCCAGAAATGCCGACTTCTTGTCGATCGTGTAGCGGATACCGCCGGTCAGCCTGAGAGTGTCGGTAAGCTTGTAGGTCAGGCGTCCGAAGCCCGCATAGCTTTTGGTGTTAGTCAGGAAGGTGGCGTAAGCCGCGAAATATTGCTGGCCGTAGGTCGGAAATTCGTCACTATTCTCGCCGAGATAATATAATCCCAAAAGGTAGCTCAATCGGCCGGCGTCGTTTGAAGCGAGGCGGACCTCCACCGAGGTCTGCTTATCGGTCTGGTCCTCCAAATAGGCAAAGCTGCCAGCGTAATTGCGCTGGGAAAGCTTCATATGACGATAGGCCGGCAGGACGGTCAGCGTGCCGACGGGCGTGTCGACCTCGGCCTGCGCGTACAGCCCCCAGAATTTGTTATGATTGAAATCGTCATTATCAAGCGGGTGGAGGGTGTTGCCGGCCAGAAAGGAAAAGGTGGAGGCATAAATGGCGCCCGCGCGCGGGTCGTGCAGGCCGATCCGCTTATCCCGATCGAGGCCGTTAATGGTGGCACCGGGCCCCTTTCCGCCCTGGAAGGCATAATCGCCGCCAACCGTCAGCCTGAAGCCCTGCGCCAGATCGCCCGTCAGTTGAACGCGCGCGGCTCGGGTCTTGTCATCGCCCGTCCCGTCTGAATAATAACCATCGCGGTCCGAAATAAGGCCAGCGACGCGCACGGCGGCTTTCTCGCCGAGCGGCGCGTTGAGCGCGCCGGTGAACTGGGTCGCATCGAACTTGCCGTATTCAGCCGTGCCGAAGCCGCTGAACTCACCCAGAACGGGCTTGGCTGTGATGACATTGATCGCACCGCCGGTGGCGTTGCGCCCGTAAAGCGTGCCCTGGGGGCCCTTCAGCACCTCGACCCGGGCAAGATCGTAAAATACGGCCTGCGCCGCCTGGGTGCGCGCCAGGGCGACGCCATCGATATTGAAAGACACCGCGGAATCGCTGAGCGCGTTGGTCGTGAAATTGCCGACGCCGCGCAAATAGAAGGCATTGGCCGACCCGGCAACATTGCTGATCTGGAGCGCGGGCGTCACTCGCGTAAGCTGCGTCGTGTCGGTCACCCCGGCGCGGACCAGGGTGCTTGCCGGCACTGCCGTAACGGCGATAGCGGCCCTTTGGAGGCTCTCCGACCGGCGCTGGGCTGTGATGACGATATCCTGAAGCCCCGCATCAGCGGCCGTGGGGCTGGCGGCCGGCGGTGTGCTGCTTGCCGCGGCAGCCTGGGCATTCGCGCCGGAAGCGCCCGCGAACGAAGCAGCGATCGACGATACGCCACAGAACAGTCGAAGATAGGTTCGCATAAATTCCCTCCCATACCGATGCGCTTGAGGGCACCTTGTTGTTATACGATACGACCCGTTTCTATGCACGTCAACCGGCCTATACTTGGATCACACGGCCCGGAATATCGCGAGCGACGACACTGCCTTTGCGACAAGCTGTTCGCGGTCGTCGAACAGTTCCGCGCTCGCAAAGGCGACGCGCCCGCCGAGTCGATCAACGCGGGATCGGGCGCCGAGCGTGCCCACGAACGCAGGCTTCATCATGTTTATGGTCAGGCTGATCGTGGCACAGGTTTGTCCGGGCCGCAGCTGCGAGAGAACCGCCAGCGCGATCGCGTTGTCGAGCATGGCCGCGAGCGTCCCGCCCGAAACCACGCCATTGCCCTGGCTTGTCTCGGGTCCGGCGACGAAGCTGACCGTGAGTTCGCCCTGCCCGCTTTCGATCAATCTGGTGGACAGCGCCAGAAAAGCGGGATTGGTATCGATCGGCACATTCCGCCGGCCTGCGGCGACAGCCCCCGCGATCAAAACGCGATCGACATTGTCCGGAGCACCGGTGGCGACCTCTTCGCCGGATGCCGGCATCGATCGCCCGCCAGACACCGAATCCTCGCCTTCCTGTATCGTCAATCGAGCCCCCTCCGGATGCTTCATCCAGGACCACGAGGCCCCATCGGCGATGTACGACCATCGACGAGGCAATGCGAGTAGCGCCCGTTCTTATTGCTTATGGGACGATGCGTATCGTTTCGTCAACTATCGCTTCCAAGATAGAATCGCTGCATTGCGGCACGAACGGCGGCTCTCTGCGCTTTTTATTTGCCGTTAAACGATACGTTGCGTATTAGAAGGGGATAGCAGAGGAGAGCTTCATGAAGATCGGACGAATTTCACGGGACAGTCCCGACGGCAAGACGGCTCGCCTGGTGGTCGTACAGCCGGAACGGGGTCGGGTCATCGACCTCGCGACGGCAGCGGCCCTCCATTATGTCGACAAGCTGCATGCGGCCCCCGAGGCTGCCCGCCGCTTCGCGCTCAACGCCTTTCCGGGCAGCATGAAGCAAGCCCTGGCGATGGGCAGCTATATCACCGATCACGCCAATGATATCGTCACCGCGCGCGGTGACGACGCCTCGGTTGATATCGCGACGGTCGAATGGCTGCCCGCATCCGATCCGCCGGTCTTGCGCGACGGGCTCAATTTCCTCGGCCATATCAAGGGCTGGAGCGAGAAGATGGGCCGCAAGGTACCGGATGCGATGGAGCGGGTAATCCCCTTTTGCCAGCATTCATCGTCGATGGTGATCGGCAACGATGCGGTCGTTCCATGGCCCGGCTACCTCAAGCAGATGGATTATGAGCTGGAACTCGGCTGGGTTATCGGCCGTCTGGGCAAGGATCTGACGCCCGAAAATTCGCTCGACTGCCTGTTCGGCGTGACCATGTTTAACGATTTCAGCGGCCGCGATCTCCAGGCCGACGAGCTGCCGATCGGTATGGGCGGCACCAAGAGCAAGAATTTCGCCCATGGCATCGGCCCCTGGATCACGACGATCGACGAATTTCCCGACCTGTACGCGATCCCGCTGGAGGTCCGCGTGAATGGCGTCGTGAAGGGCAAGGGCGATAGCGGTGGCACGCTGTGGAAGGTGAGCGAGGTTCTCGCCTTCATTTCGCTTGGTGAGTATCTCCAGCCAGGCGATGTCATCGGATCCGGCACGATGGGCGGAGGGTCGGCCTTCGAGCTCGGCCTGGAATTGAAGCCCGGCGACGTCATCGAAATCGAAGCGGGCGGCGTCGGCACGCTCCGCAACACGCTGGGTCAGCCGCAGGACATACCATGGTGGCCGACGCCGCGGACCGGCGTGCTCGCCTGAATCGACGATCGATCGGTGGTCATCAGCGTGGGCCATGCGCTCGCGCTGATGACGCCAACCCTAGCTAAGCAGATAAGACCCGGCTCTTTCCAACGCATCCGAATCCATAGAGAATGTACCGGGAACGGCGCCAGCCGGCTTGGGTCCATCGGGGGAGGAAGAGGAATATGCCATTCTTGCGCAACGCATGGTATGTCGCGGGCTGGGAGAGCGGGCTCGAGAGCGGCCCCATCGCGCGTACGATACTCGACGAACCCATATTGATCGTTCGCAACGGCGATCAGCTAAGCGCCTTCAGCGATATGTGCCCCCATCGGTTCGCGCCGCTGAGTCGCGGCAAGATCGGCGACGGGTATATTCGATGTCCCTATCACGGGCTTCAGTTTGACATGTCGGGACGGTGCGTGGCCAATCCGCATGGCAATGGCGCCCGCCCCTCTTCGCTTTCGCTCCGATCCTTTCCGGTGCGGGTCAAACAAGGTCTTATCTGGATCTGGATGGGAAGCGCCGAACGCGCCGACGGCTGCGATCTGCCGGATTATCCGTTCCTGGTCGATCCGGCTTTGGCGACGCTGCGCGGCTATCTGCATGTGCAGGCCGATTATCTGCTGGTGGTCGATAATCTGCTCGACCTCAGCCATGTCGAATTCCTGCATCCCTTCCTCGCCGAGCCGGGCTCAGCAAGACGGATCCAGTTGAAGGCGGTGCAGCAGGGACAGAAGGTGACGGCCTATCATCATATGCCCGATCAACCCAACTCGCCCCTGTTCAAGGCGCTGCTGGGCCCGGATGTCGAACGGATCGACGCTCGCGCGCACATGCATTGGCAGGCGCCGGCCAATCTCATGCTGGATGTCGGCGCGACGTTGCCCGGGCAGCCCGAAGGGCGCCAGGCAAACATGCTTCAGGCTCATTTGCTGACGCCCGAGACCGCGACGACATGCCATTATTTCTGGGGCGTCTCGAGAGACACCGCAACGGATGATTCCGGGCTGAGCGAAATGCTGCATATCGGTATCGCCAACGCTTTCGAGAATGAGGATGAACCGATGGTGCGGGCGGTCCAGCAACGTATGCGCGGAAGAGATTTGCTGGAAATGTCTCCCGCATTGCTTTCGATCGACGAGGCGTCGGTGCGCGCCAGGAGAATCCTGCGGGATCTCGTCGCGGAGGAGCAAGCGAGCGACTCCCGGGCACGCGACGAGCGGCCGTTAGAATCATGCACATGATCCTTATGGCACGCCGGACTAGGAGTTCGTCGCAGCGGAATGAGCGGGGTGGGGCGGGGACCTTTGGTGCCTTGGCCTGCATTGTGGCGGGCCGGCAGGGCGCATGTCGATAGCCGTGCGCGCGCGGAAAAGTGTAAAAAACATCAAAAACGAACTGATGGTTCGCCGCCGGACGGGCAACGCTCCAAGCGGGATAAGAGCGAGCCTTCGAGCGCCGTCATCGCGAGCGCAGCGAAGCGATCCGGTTTTTGAGATACGGGTAGACAGCACAACCCGCATGCCCAAAGGCATGCAGTTAAGTATAGTGTCCCTGTAACTCCTAGTGTCCCTGTAACTCCCAGC
>DATMIP010000297.1:0-13973 GCA_035554515.1 Sphingomonas sp.
GATCGCGCCGCCAGCTGTCGGCCTCGGCGTCGGTCGGCATGGCCTCTAGCCCGGCGCTGTCGGGCGTTAGCGGTTTTACCGTCTTGGTATCGCGGTCGATCTCTTTCGCGCTCTCGCCATCGATATTACAAGCCGTGAAGAAGGCGACCTTCCGCCGCGCGTTCATCACCACGCTGAAATGATTATATTTGAGCTCGTGGGGATCGTCGCCGGCCTCGGCGACTGTGTTGAGCGCGGCCTGCTTGGCCAGCGCCTCGGGTAACGTCGGCAGAGGAATATCGAACCCGGGAATGAACCGGCGCTTGTAACCGGCACGATCGCGATAACGGTTGGCCGCCGCGCTTTCGGATGGAACTGTCTTGCCGGCCGCCGCCTGTGCGGAACCGGGTGCTGCGGACGCTGGCACTGACGGTGTGGCGAAGCCAGGAATCTGGACGGATATCTCCAGCGGGATCGTCCAGCTAACCCGCCCGTTCGCGTCGACAGTCGGTGACGAGCCCGGCCTGGCGGACTGCGCCTCGCGCGGTTCGAGCCGCATCGGGTTGCTCTCGGGCATCTCGCCCATGTCGAGCGCTGCGGCGATCCGCTCGCGCGCCGGGCTTGGCAGGTCGGGCAGGCGCCGGCGGAGGTCCCGCACGATCGCGCTGACGCGGATGCCCTCATTGACGTCCACCCGCGCCGGCGTGCCGTCGTCGCCGAACACGTCGCGCCAGGGGCCGCCCCAGTGATGGAGCGCGATCGGGCGCCATTCGCTGTTGAACACTGGGCTGCCTGACGAGCCCGGCTCGGTATCCGCGACATAATGGAGCGCATTGTCGTAGCGGCCGACGAGGCGGTTCTCGCGTAGCACGACCTCCTTGTAGCGGCCGCTTGGATGCTGGACGATGTTGGCGAACTCTCCAAGCATATGCTTGTCGCCCGCGTCGGACAGCCCGCTCCAGCCAAAGGACTCGATCGGCAGCTCGCCCTGGAGCAATGCGCCGATGGCGACGATCGTGTAGTCTAGCCCGTCCTGGGTATCGGGATCGGTGACGAAAACGGTGCTATCGATCAGGAAGCGGGTGACCGAACGGCGGTTGCCGACCAGATCGAGTTCATAGTCGAAGTCGATCGCGAGCTGCCCGGTCAGGGCCTGGCTCGGGATGACATGATGATTGGTGATGAACAGGCCGCTGCCGATCAGGAATCCGGTGCCGAGCGGGGTCTCATTTCGATAGGCGACCCGGCCGACGGCGCGTGCGATCCGGGCGCCTTTCTCCAGGAAGCTCACATTGACGAAATCGACCGTATCGCCCCAGATCTTCTCCGCGCCTTCTGCGTTCGGCGTCTTCGCTGCTTTGGCATAGCGCAGATTCATGCCTTCGGAATCCGATGCCGGCTTCGCTGCAACGTCGCGTATGGAGGCATCGACCGCCTCGGCTTCGCGCTGGGTAAGATGCGCCTTGCTCTGGAGTCGCGCCACGCGCCGTGCAGAGTCGGGTTCAGCCGCGAGCGGATTGCCTTCTTGCGCCGCGGTGATCGAATGCGCGATTTCGTTATGGTTGGCGCGGATGCGTGCCTTGATCGCTTCTTCGGATGCCGGTCTCATAGAACCCCTCCCGCTTGTGACAAAAGACATAGCAGATTGCCGATGCGCACTCGACTCTTGTTGCGTGACATCTTCGCGTCAACGGTTAAGCAGAAGGTCTTGATTGCTGTGCTGGCACTGGGGACTGGTTCAATTTGGAGACTGGGTCTCGCCGAAATGGCAGCTCTTCTTCAAACCGGAGGTTCGTTGCTGATAAGCGGAACGTCGTCTTTTGGTCGTTAGCCGCCGGTTCATGTCCGGCCGAACCCCACCGCCACTCACAACGCCGCGCTGATACTCACCGTCGCCGTCCCATGCCCCCGCCGCGCGCCGCGATAATAATCCGGCTGCGGGCCGACACCCGCCCAGCCGGCCCGGATCTGGAACCGGCCGAATTTGCGCCCCCCGCTGATCTGCCAGTCGTAACGCGCCCGGTTCGCGCCCGGCGGACGCCCGCCCGCCACCCACGCGAACAGCCCGCCATGCAGGCTCACATCCCACAATTCGTTCGAGGCGAGCGTGGCGTTGGCCTCGCCATAGGCCGCGCGCCAGCCCGGCCGCAGATAATCGGGCGACAGGCTGATACGCGCGTTGAAGCGGCGCGCGATCAATCCGGCATAGACTTCCACATAATGCGTCCCGCGGCTGCCGCTCCAATAACGCGAATAATCGGTGTGCATCACGCCCAGATCGATCGTCAGCTCGGGCCACAGCCGCTGTGCGACGCCCGCATATTCCACGACGCTCAGCAATTGCACCTCGCCTCCGGGCGCATGCACCACGCTCGCCGTCGCGCCCGCATAGGGGCCGGACAGATCCTCATAGGCAAACCCCAGCCGCGCTACCGGCCGTCCCCCGCTCACCGATTTTCCGCGATATAGATCGTCCGACAGCAGGGTGATGTCGCCGGTGATTGCGGCGGTGGCGGGCACCCCCCCCATCGCGAACAATATGGCGGCCGCCGCTTGGGCTGGCGCCCTACCGGCCCGGCGGGCAGAGCGAGGCGCAACCCCGATCACGCGTCGTCGATTGGCACAGGATTGTCCGACATGCATCGATCTCCCCCCCGTTCGATCGCAGCGTCAGCGCGCCCGTGCCCGCCGTCCGCTCGCGCGCGAGCGCCATCAGCCCCGAAACATGCGCCGCGGCGAACGAGCTGCCGTTGACCAGAAGCCATGTCCCGCCGGGGGCCGTAGTGGGAATGTCGCGGCCCGGCGCAATATAGACCGGGAAGCCACGGCTGGCCATCGGCTGCGCGGCAACCGCGATCACGCCGCGCTGGGAGGCAGGGAAGCCGCCATCCGCCTGCTGCGGGTCCACCGCGGCAACGATCGTCGCGCCGTTGGCGATACCGAGCTCGATCAGTTTGCCGAGCAGCATATCGCGCGGGCCGGTCAGGCTCAGGTTGATGATCTGCGCACGATGTTCCAGCGCGAAATGCATCGCCTTGGCCAGGCTCAGGCTGTCGCACAAGGTCGCGGCGCCCGCCGATGGTCCGCCATTATCCCAGCAGGCGCGCAAGCCCATCAGCCGCGCTTCGGGCGCGATGCCGATGATGCCCACCCCATTGCCGCCGCGCGCGGCGATTACCCCTGCGACGCCGGTACCATGTCGCTCGGCCGCATTGCCATGGCCTTCGGCAAAGTCGCGCGCGACGTTCATCTGTCCTGCCAGATCGGGATGGCGCGCCTCGATCCGGCTGTCGATCACCGCGATCGACACGCCCTTGCCCGTCGCGATCCGGTGCAGGGCGTCGAGCCGCCATCTCCGTTCGGCGGGCTGCGCCGGCTGCAATGGATCGGGCTTGAGGGCGGGCACGGCCTGTCCGTGGAACAGGGCCACCGGCTGCGACCAGGCCACCCCGGCTTCATGCGCGACTTCGGTTGAGGCCTGCTCGGGCGTGCGCGCATCGGGCACCAGCATCACGAAGCAGTCGATGCCCAGCATCGGCATCGGCCAGTCGCCAGCGATCCGCAATTTGTGCGCGTCGGCGATCCGGCGCGCGATCCGCGTCCGCGCCGCACGGCTCGCCGGGTCGCCATAGCTCCCGCCATAGTTTCCGCCCGGCCGGAAATGATCGGGTGCCGCGCGCAGCATCACCAGGATCGAATGCTGCGGATCGGGTGCCGCCTGCGCGGTCTGCGCCGCACATCCGCCCGCCGCGAAGGTCGCGGTGAGGCAGGTCAACATCGCCCGGATCATGTGCCGCGCCGTCACGGATCGATCGGCTCGGCCATGGTCAGCGCGGGCCGACCGCGCAGGTCCGCCAGCACGGCTGCGCGGCGTGCCGGCGCCACCGCGACGACAAACGCGCCGCCCGCGGTCGGCCCGTCGACGATCCGCGCGCCGTTCCGCGCCAGCAGCGCCGACATGTCCGCCGCGCGCGCGTCGGGCCGGAACATCACCAGCACATTGCCCGCCGCCTCGGCCTGCGCGCCCGCGAGCGCGTGATAGGGCGCCGGGCGCGTCAGCGGGGTAATCACCACCACCGCCAGCACCAGGGCAGCGATCTGCGCGGCGATCATAAGGCCTGCCAGCCGCGGGCGATTGGTGAACCGCCGCATCATCCGCCGGGGCCGCCGCCATGGATCGTACCGCGCGGGCGTCGCCTCGATCCGCTGGCGCATCGCCGCCCAGTTCAGATCGACGTCGACCGGCATCTCCGCCACATTGGCGCCCAGCCGCCGTTCGGCCGCGAGCTCCGCGCGGCAGGCCGCGCAGGTGGCAAGATGATCGCTGACGCGCGTCTGATCGGCGTCGTCCAGCTTGCCCGTGACGAACCAGGGCAGCAGCTGCTGCACCTGTTCATGGGCTTCGTCGATGCGGATATTGTCCATTCGTCCTTCCTAAAACCAGTCGGCGGCGGAGCCGGCGAGCAGCCGCCTGAGATTGCGGCGCGCGTGGAACATCCGCGTCTTCACGGTGTCGACCGGGCAATCCATGATCTCGGCAATCTCGCGATATCCCAGCTCGTGAAAATAAGTGAGGTCGATCACCGCGCGATGATCGGGCGAAAGCTGGCCCATCGCGTCCAGCAGCAGGCGGTTCACCCGCGCGCGCCCGATATCCCGGTCGGGTGCAGCCTCCGCCCCGGCCGCGGCTGGCGGGCCCTCCTCCACCGGCAGGTCCTGCCGGCGCAGCGCGCGCATCGCCTTGCGATAGGCGATCGCCATGATCCACGTCGATAGCCGGCTCGCGCCGCGATAGGCTTCGGGTTTTTCCCACACCGCCATCATCGTATCGTTCAGCACCTCTTCCACGATCGTCGGCCGATGCGTGATATTGAGCAGGAAGCGCACGAGCCGCCGGTGATAGGTGCGATAGAGCGTCTCGAACGCCCGCATGTCGCGCCGGCACAGCCCGGCCATCAGCAAGCCATCCTCGCCTGCATCGACGATGGTCGCTTTCTGCTGCCCTCGTGAAATTACGCCGACGTCGCTCAATATGGCCCCTCCACGCATTGGTGCAGCCGCGCACCGCGAAGGTTCATTCGCCGCCTTTTACACCTTTTCGATTGCAGCGTCCGCGACCCGTGGGGACCGGCGGATTTTTTCGCGAGCGCTTGAACCTTTGCCGCCCGCGCTGCGATCAAGCAGCGGGTTCAGAGGAGGAAAGTATGCCTGGAAAGACGCTACTCATCGGCGCGGTCGCATTCGGGTTCACAGGCGCGGCGTCGTCCCGATCGGCATTCTCACCATTCTGTTCGCGGCGCATCTTCATCAACTGGCGTCGTGCGCGAACCGCTCCCGCATCGACGTTGAGGATGACGGGGCGCATCTCCCAGAAATCCTGGCCCGCCATCTCCTTTTCGACCGCTTCGAGCATTGGCCGGTCCTCGTCTTCGAAGACGCGCTTCGCGAAAGCCTCGCTTTCCGGACCGGGGAAGCAATTGTAGAAATAGTGAGATTCCGTCTCGCTCGCGGGCGTGATGATGTGCGGGTTGCGAAGCGATTTCACCGGAGTTTCCGCAGGCGACGTGCCATGGGGCGCTGCGCCGATCTCCAGGTACATAGTGGCGGGCGCGTTCCAGCGCATATTCGTCCAGCGGTCCGACGTCTGATCGCCGAGATCGGCAACGGCAAAATGGGGCGCGGGAACGTCCTCGATGAACCAGGTCGACCATATGGCGCCATTGTCGTCCTGGAACGCGCGATGCTTCCCCTTGAACAAAGTGCCATTGGACTGGAACGAGTTCGCATGCACGAACTCGACATGACTGAGGTCCATCAGATTATCGGTCAGGACTTCGTAGTTCGCCTTCATTATTGTGTGGCTGCGCGTCATCGGCTGCGGGTCGTCGAGGAACGAAAAGTCCGGGATCATCTCTGGATCGGCCTTCTGGGGGTCGCCCGGCCAGAACCATAATATCCCATAGCGCGCCACGATCGGCAGGCTCTCCACCGCGGTGCCGGGCGGAATCATATCCGAATAGGGATTGTGCACGCACTGACCCGACGAGTCGAACTGCAGGCCATGATACCCGCACTCGATTCGGTCTCCGACGCGCTTGCCCTTGCTCAGCGGGGCGAAGCGATGCGGACAACGATCGCGGATCATCGCGTAGCTGCCGTCGTCCTTGCGGTACATCACCCAGCTCTTGTCAAGAAAGGTGCGCGATAGCATCGGTCTCGTCGTCAGCTCTTCTTGCCAGGCCGCCATGTACCAAACATTTAGAACGTATTTGCTTTCCATGGCACCATACCCAGATTATCGAAACTTATGAGTTTAGATAACACCCTTTCCAAGCCGGGAAAAGCGGCTTTGTCGCGCGATGCGGCGAGCGTGCGGGGTCGCATCCTCGATGCGGCCCTGCAGGAGTTCATGGCGGTGGGATATGCGAAGACAAATACCGCCCGGATTGCCTCGGCCTTTGGCATATCGACCGCGACGATATTTCGACACTTCGGAACAAAGCAGCAGCTTTTTGAGGCAGTCATCAGGCGGATTGCCGCCCGGTGGCACGATCATATCGACTGGGAGCATATCGATGCTGCCGATCCCGAGACGTGGCTCACTCGGTTCGGGGAAGCCGCGCTCCATTGGATCATGACGGATGAAACCTTGTTCGTTGGACGCATGGCGATCGTAGAAGGGCCTGCGCATTCGGAAATCACGGACATCTGGCCCAAATATGCGGCCGCGCCGATCATCGAGATCCTGTCGGCGAAATTCTCGGGATGGCAGCGGGCCGGCCTGTTAATGGATATGCCGCCCGAGTTGCTCGCGACCGCGTTTCTGGATCTGACCTTGTCCGGGGAGGTAAGCCGCGCACTGTATAGCCCGCAGCAGCTCAAGCCTCATCGGGACCAGCCTGCGCATGTCCGCAACTGCGTCACTATTTTCCTTCGTGGATGCATGATCCGGTAGCCGCTTGGTTAGGATGACGCCGGCTTGACGACGGAATTGGACGCTCCGCTGGCCGGATCGGGCGATGGGCTCATCATTCCCGAGGGGTGATCGAAGGCGGTCCGCTTCCAAACGGCGCCACCTCCTACACCGCGAATGCCTTGGCGATCGGCAGGCTCCGGATGCGTTTGCCGGTCAGCGCAAAGACGGCATTGGCAAGAGCGGGCAGTACCGTTGCAACAGGAGGTTCACCCATCCCGCCTACAGCCTTGTCGCTGGGCACGATATGCGTCTCGATGACAGGCGCTTCCTTCATCCGCAGAATGCGATAATCGTGGAAATTGGATTGCTCGATCCGGCCCTTGGCAACGGTAATCTCGCCATATAGCCCTGCGCTAAGGCCGAAGATAATGCCGCCCTGGACTTGCGCTTCGATACCCAGAGGATTGACGGGCTGCCCGCAATCCACAGCGACGGTCACCCGCACGACACGGATGCCCCCCTCACTGTCCTTCTCCACCTCCACGACCTGCGCCATATAGGTTCCCCACAGGTTTATCACGGCGACGCCACGCCCCCGGCCCGGTGCGGGCCTCTTGGCCCATCCGGATCGTTCGGCGACCAGGTCCAGCACAGCCTGCGATCGCGGATCGGTGAGCAAGGCCCTGCGATAGGCGATCGGATCGGCCTTGGCGGCCGCCGCCAGTTCGTCGATGAAGCTTTCCACGACAAAGGCGCTGCGGGTTCCACCCACGCCCCGCCACCAGCTGGTCGGGACGGCGGATTCCTGGCGTACCCATTCGACATGCTGGGCCGGAAGCGCATAGGGCGTCACGGCGGATCCTTCGACCGCGTCGGCATCCACCCCCTTATACTCGTCCGCATACAGCCGGGCCATGATGGAGGAGCCGGCGATCCGGTGAGTCCAGGCGACGGGTTTGCCGTCGGCACCAAGCCCTGCTTCCATGCTGTCCTGATAGAAGGGGCGGTAGAGGTCATGCTGCATGTCCTCTTCGCGGGACCAGATGAGCTTGACGGGGGACGACACCTGGCGGGCTACCTGGATCGCCCGGTCGATCATGTCCGCTTCAAGGCGGCGACCAAAGCCGCCGCCCATCAGATAATTATGCAGGATGACCTTTTCCGGCAGCATCCCGAGCGCCTTGGCAACGCCCTCACGGGCCGAACCAGGAATTTGCGTGCCCGTCCATATTTCACAGCCGTCGGCGCGCACATGCACCACGCAATTGCCCGGCTCCATCGGCGCGTGCGCAAGGAAAGGCTGTCGATAGACCGCTTTCACGCGTTGCACCGCGCCTGTCATCGCCTTGCTGCGCGCCGCGGCATCGGCCGTGCCTTTGCCGGGAGCCTCCATCCCCTGTCGTGCGGAAGCCTGCGCGTAGGTGGCGACGATCGCCGCCTGGTCCAGGGTCGCGTTGGCGCCCTCGGTCCATTCCAGCGTCAGCGCCTCCAGCCCCTTGCGCGCGCCCCAATAATGGTCGGCGACCACGGCAACGGCATCAGGCAGGCGCACGATCTGACGAACGCCCCTGACCTTGAGGGCCGCACTGTCGTCGAGCGACTTGAGCGTGCCGCCAAGAACGGGTGACTGCGCCAGTGCGGCGATCTTCATGCCCGGCACGACGACATCAATCCCATAGGTCGCCGTACCTGCAATCTTCCCGGCGGAATCCAGCCGCCGAAGGTCCTTGCCCAGAACGCGGAACTGGTCCGCGGGCTTGAGCGGCGTATCGCTGGGCACGGGCAGGGTGGCGGCACGGGCAACCAGATCGCCATAGGGCGCGGTTCGACCGCTGGCGGCGTGCAGCACCTTGCCGGCTTCGGTGCGGCATTCCGTGGCCGGGACATGCCATGTTGCCGCAGCGGCGGCCACCAGCACGGCGCGCGCATTCGCGCCCGCTTGCCGAACCGGCAGGAACGTTTCCCGGATGGACGTCGAGCCACCCGTGTCCTGGCTGAGCGTGCCGAACAGCTTCGCGTCGCCGCGCGGAATTTCGACCCCCACCTTTGCCGGGTCGACGTCCAGTTCCTCCGCGATCAGCATCGGGATGGCGGTGTAAACACCCTGTCCCATTTCCGTCTTCGGCAGCACGACCGTAACCACACCCGCCTGGTCGATCCGCAGCAGTGCATTGGGCAGGAACTGGGCGGGCTCCGCGGCATCCGCGCGCGCGGTCCAATGAATGTCGATGACGAGCGCAATCGCTGCAAGAGCGCCGCCACGCAGTATCGCGCGGCGATCGACCGGGCCAGTTGGCGTGCTCATGCCGCCAGTGCCTTGGCGGCGTGCTGAATGGCGGCGCGGATACGGATGTAGGTGCCGCAGCGGCACAGATTGGCCGACATCGCCTCGTCGATCTCGGCATCGGTCGGATTGGGTTTTGCCGTCAGCAAGGCGGTAGCGCGCATGACCTGACCCGGCTGACAATAACCGCACTGGACGACATCCGCATCGACCCAGGCTTGAACGACGGCCTTTCCGACAGGATTCTCGCCGATCGTCTCGATCGTCCTCACCTTGGCGGTCCCAACGGCGGAGACGGGTGTCTGGCAGGCGAATCGCGCCGCGCCATCGACATGTATCGTGCATGCGCCGCACAGGCCGGCGCCGCATCCGAATTTCGTGCCCGGCATCGCCAGGACATCGCGCAGGACCCACAGCATCGGCATGTCGTCATCAACATCGACCGACCGGTCGACCCCATTGACGCTTATCGTTACCGCCATGTCCACACACCCTTGTTCCTCTACGGGTCTTATCGCCAGTCCATATGAGAACGGCAAATGGCGTTGGTCACAGGTGCCTAAAACGCCGCCGCCGGTGGCAATTGCGCACCAGTCTCAGGGACCTGTTACAATCTGTGAGGTACCGCGCGGGGGATTTCCCGGATGCGCTGCGGTCGCCATGACAGGGCACCGTCGGGAGGATCGGCGGATCCTCATGCCCTCTTTACAAAATCGAATGTCGAGCGGGCCAGCACTTCCCCAACCGCACGATGCGCCTCCTGAAAGGCGGCATCGGTATGCGGGCTGGCTGCGGCGTCGGCATTGGCGATGGAGATCAGGCCGAAGGGCTTGCGGGCCTTGACGCACGGGCGGTCGTCGGTTTCGGTGAAAACCCATTCGGGCGGATCGAACAGGCTGTTATAGGTATAGGCATAGCCATGCGGCCAGCGATTGACGGTAATCCCCGCAATGTCTCTCGCCGGGTCAAACCCGCCGGGTCCCAGGATGCGCGCAAGCTGACTGCGAGTCTCCCGCTCGAAATCCTCAAAGCTCAGTGCCAGCAATTCGGCACGCCCGGCGCGATGCTGGTCGCGCTTCGGCAATCCGGGGACGCTCATATATTTGTCCAGCTTGAGCACTGCCGGTTCGTCCGGTGACTGCCCAGGCTGCAATCCGCCGAGCCCGACATGTTCCGAGAGGCTGACCGAATTGTGAAACATGGTCGGCGTGCGGATGGTCGATACGCCCAGTTTCTGGAACGAGCGCCAGTTACGCACTGCCACGCTGGTATAGACCAGCGGCCCCTTCACGCCATAAGCGAGCGCTTCACGCTGAGCCGCGGGCAGCTCCGGGACGAGATAGGGGATGAACATGTTCCAGCACGCCATGATCACCTGCTTCGCGCGCACTGACGTCAGCCCGGCACCGTCGCGGTTGCCCGACGGCGCGTAGGTGACGATCGCCTCGGTCGCCGTCGCGGGGTCACCGGCATGGCGGACATTCAGCACCGTGCTGCTGAGACGGATACGGACCGGTTGGCCGGGCTTGTCGAGCTGGCCGTAATCGATCACGGCAAGGCCGATCTCGGACTGCGTCCGCGCCGGCGTCGCCGCCGGGATCAAAGATGCCACCAGCAAACGCGCAAGCGTGGCGTTGCCGTCCGGGAAATGAACTGCCTTGCCGCCTTCCTTTTGCCGTCCATGATGACCGCCCGGCAGGTCGTCGAAAAGATTGTCCGGGACCGGCCCCAGTCCCAGGCCGGAGAAGCCGGGAAAATCCTCCACCCAGGCGAAGATCGCCGGATTGGCATCGGCGCCCACACAGAAGCTGGACGCGCCCATATTGCGGAAAAACCAATAGGCCTCCTCGTCGATCTTGACGGTGTTGAGGAGATAGTCGCGGAACGAGGTAGCGGCCAGAAATGCCTTCTTTTCGCTGATCGATTTGCCCGCCAGATAGTCGGGCTGATCTGGGCTGATCAGGCGCAGCAGATCGGCCTTGGCCTTTGCCGAAAGCGGGGTGAGGGCGACGGTTTCGGGCGTGAGCGTGTCCCTCCCGCTCCCGACCTTGGACGGCTGTGACACGACGAGACTGTCTTTTCGCCAGGTTTCACGATCGAAGAAATAGGCCGATCGCAACCCCATCGCCGCATAGAGCTTTTCGTTATTCTCGTTCTCGCGCTCATAGGCCGTCAGGTCGACACCGATATCATCCAGGATCTGCCGCGCCCATTGATTGTAGCGGCTCGGCGTTTCGATATTCAGGGTGCCGCCGTTTAACACCATCAGCTTGCCGTCGACCCGAAACTCGTTGCGCTTGGCATGGCCGCCGAAATCATCATGGTTTTCGAGGATCAGGACACGCGCGTCCTTGCCGACCGACTTGAGATAGAAATGCGCCGCCGACAGGCCGCTAAGCCCCCCGCCGACAATGACCAGGTCATAGGTTTCGCCACTGGCCGTGGCTGATGCGGCCTTGAGTGCTCCGTCGCGCAGGGCATGCGCCGCCTCGAAGGCGCCGGGATGGCTGCCGCGCAAGCCGCTCCGGGCAGGTGGATAGGCGGCCTGTGCTGAACCGGTCGCGGCAAGAGCGCCATATGGGCTGCCGGCCATGCCCAGCGCCCCCAGCGCGATCGCGGTACCACTGACGAAATCTCGCCGGTTGATCGCGACATCCATGCCCAGGGCGCGGTCGTCGGGCATCTCGTTATCCTTTGCTACGTACAGGGAGAGGGCAGATTTCCATTTCACCGGGATCCAGCGCGCCGTGCCCGCCCTTGCCGCGCCGGAACAGAAAGAACAAAGCCGCGAATATCAGCGTAATCGCCAGGCTGGAATAGAATTGGCTGGCAAGCGACGGCGTGAGGGCCATCGCCACGAGTATCGCGGCAATTGCCCCCATGACCGCGAAGCTCAATCCTGGAAACAACCACATGCGCAAGATCAGCCGCGCGGGATCGGTTCGTTCGAACCGATAGCGTAACCGCACCTGTGCGCCGGCGATCATCAAATAGACGATGAGCATCAGCGCGCCCGATGCGTTTACCAGGAAGCTGAACACGAGCTGCGGCGAGAGCACCGACATGAACAAGGCGACATAGCTGAACAGGCTGCCGACGAGGATGGCACGGGCTGGCACCTGTCGGCGGTTGACGCGCACCAGCCATTGCGGCGCATCGCCCCGCGCCGCCAGGACGAACAGCACGCGAGACGTGACATAAAGGCCGGAATTGAGGCACGACAGCACGGCGACGAGAATGACGATGTTCATCGCGGCGGCCGCGCCGGGAATGCCGATGACATCGAGAGCCTGCGTGAAGGGGGAATGTCCCGGTGTGATCCGAACCCATGGCACGATCGCGACGATCAGTCCGATCGACAGGATATAGAAGATCAATATCCGCGTCGCGACGCTGCTCGTCATGCGCGCGACCGTGCGGGCCGGCTCTGCGGATTCAGCCGCGGCGATCGTTGCGATTTCCGCGCCGACCAGCGCAAACACTACGCTGGTGACGCCGGCGAACACGGCGCCCCAGCCGAAGGGCATGAAGCCGCCATGGCTGGTAAGATTGGCGAAGGTCGGGGCCGGTGCCGTGATTCCTGATGCATAAATACCGGTAATCACGATGAACGCGGCGATCGCCGCAACCTTGATCGACGAGAACCAGAATTCGAACTCGCCATAGGATCGGGTCGACAGCAGATTGACCAGCGTCAGCAACGCCATCAGCCCCATCCCGATCTGCCAGACCGCGAGACCGGGCAACCAGCCCTGGACGATGACGGCTCCGGCGACCGCTTCGATGGCGACCACCACGACCCAGAAGTACCAGTAGAGCCACCCGCTCAGGAAGCCGGCCCAATGCCCCAGCCCATAGCGGGCGAATTCCGGGAAGGAGCGCACCGAAGGCACCGCCATGGCCATTTCGCTCAACATGCGCATGACCAGGATGACGATCAGTCCGGCAATGGCATAGCTTAAAATCACGGCCGGACCGACCGTGGCGATCGACGTGCTGCTGCCGACGAAAAGGCCAGCCCCGATGATGCCGCCAATGGCGATCATCGCGACGTGACGGCTCTTCAGGGAATTGCCCAGGCCCGGCGCTTCGTCGGTCCTCGGCAAGATGCCCGGGACGGTCATGCCGGGCGTCCCTGATGGCGCGTTGCCGCAGACTGCCAGACGGGCGTCACGTGCCCGCCCTGACCCACGTCAAATCATATTCGGTCGCCCATGTCCTGCCCTGGTCGTTCGAACCGACGCACAGCTCCCGCACGCGACCGTCGGGCAGAAGAAGGATTTTCCAGTCGCGTGTCCGAGATCCTCCGTCGGGCAAGGGATGGGTGGCAATATAGCGCATCGCGCCCGGACTGGTCTGCGAACCGCTGAAGATCGACGCCTTTCCGGTATCGGCGGCCCAGAGATACTGCCATGCCTTCAGCAATCGGGAATAAGTGAAAAGGCCCAGCCCGCTGCCCGGCGCGCCGCCAGCCTCGGTCCAGATTTCCCGGATGGCGCAGCCTCCCAGCTGGCGTTCCATCCGGACCTGCGCGACCGGTTTCGTGCCCGAGAACACGTCCCATGTCCCGAGGATGAAATCCTGTTGACGGTAAAGGGGATCGTCCGCGCAGGCCGGCGGGGCGTCCACGGGTTCAGCCGCGAAGGCGCCGCTCGAGCACTGAAAGGCAAATAGAGCTCCGAGTACGAAATATATCCTCTTCACGAACGAAGCATCGCGCATCACCGATCCGATCCTCAATCCAATGTCGCCAAATTCCGTTCTATGACGGTCATCATCTCGTCGATTTCTCCT
>DATMIP010000298.1:0-4616 GCA_035554515.1 Sphingomonas sp.
AAAGCTCGGATCGGCATAATCGTCCGACTCCGCGATCCAGACATAGTCACCCGACGTAAGCGCCAACCCCTTGTTCCATTGACGATAGGGACCGCCCGAATTGACGCTGTTGCATTCGAGCCGGACGCGCACGCCATCCAGATAGGGCTCGATCACCGCGAGACTGTCGTCGGTTGATTTGTCGTCGAGGATCAGCAGTTCATAGTCGGCGAAGGTCTGGGCGAGGATCGAATCGAGCCGCTTCGACAGGAAGCGGGCATGGTTATAATTGGGGACGATGACCGAAACCCTGGGCATCAGCGTCTTCCCGCCGGCAATGTCATCGGTATCGGACGCCGCCCGACATCCGCGCGTGCCATGCTCTGCTTGGCCATTACAAAAACTCCGGCAAACATGGGCGCCCCGGCGCCTGAGGAATGAGCGCCGCCTTATCAGCGACAGGTAGGCAAGTGTCCAGTTGGCGCGAAGGCCGGCGCGTCAATCAGCCGCCGCGCCCCGCGCGATCGCCGCCACACCGGTGCGCGCCACTTCGAGCAACCCGACTTCGCGCATCAGCTCGAGGAATTTGTCGATCTTTTCGGTGCCGCCGGTGACTTCGAACACGAAGCTCGAAATGGTCGCGTCGACCACGCGTGCGCGATAGACTTCGGCCAGGCGCAAGGCTTCGATGCGATGATCGCCGGTGCCGCGGACCTTGACCAGCGCGAGTTCTCGCTCGACATGTTCGCCCTCGGCCGTAAGGTCGTGGACACGGTGGACGGGTGGTAGCCGGTCGAGCTGGGCAATGATCTGCTCGATCACCAAAGGCGGGCCGCTGGTGACGATCGTGATGCGGCTGACGCTCTCGTCTTCCGTTACCTCGGCGACCGTCAAGCTCTCGATATTATAGCCGCGCCCGGCGAACATGCCGGCGATGCGCGCAAGGATGCCAGGCTCGTTGGCGACGGTGACGGAGAGCGTGTGCCGCTCGGCTGCTTCGGTCCGGATGTGCATGTTTTTTCTCGTCGCCCCGGCGGAGGCCGGGGGCCGCAGGAAATTGGGGGCGTCGCATGCCGCAAGCGGCCCCGGCCTCCGCCGGGGCGACGTAAAATTTACACCAGCGCCTTGGCCTCGTCGTCCATTTCGCCCGAGACTTCGTTGGCCTGAAGAATCATTTCGGTATGCGCCGCGCCCGATGGAATCATCGGGAAGCAATTGGCGAGCTTGGCGACCCGGCAATCGACCATCACAGGCCCGTTATACGCCAGCATCTCCGCAATGCCGTCATCCAGCGCGTCGGGCTTGTCGATCCGCATGCCTTTCCAGCCATAGGCCTCGGCAAGCTTCACGAAGTCTGGCAGCGCTTCCGAATAGCTGTGCGAATGACGGCCCTGATAGGTCAGGTCCTGCCACTGCCGAACCATACCCATATATTCGTTGTTGAGGATGAACACCTTGACCGGAAGTTCATATTGGGTCGCGGTCGACATTTCCTGGATGTTCATCAGGATCGATGCCTCGCCCGCAATGTCGATCACCAGCGCGTCGGGATTGCCGATCTGTGCGCCGATCGCGGCGGGCAGACCATAGCCCATCGTGCCAAGGCCGCCCGAGGTGAGCCATTTATTGGGGCTCTCGAAATTGAAATGCTGCGCGGCCCACATCTGATGCTGGCCGACCTCGGTCGAGATGATCGGAGCGCGATCCTTGGTCGCTTCCCATAGCCGCTTGATCGCCAGCTGCGGCATAATTTCCCGACTCGACGCCGGGAAGTCGAGGCTGCGCCTGGCCCGCCAGCCGCCAATCTGGCCGAACCAGGCGGACAGATCGGCCGCGCGATATCCGCGCGCCTGCCAAATAGCGATCATTGCCTCGATCGCGCGGCCGACATCGCCAACGATACCGAGTTCGGCCGAGACGATCTTGTTGATCGACGAGCGATCGATGTCGACATGAATCTTGCGCGCATGCGGCGCGAAGGCGTCGAGCCGCCCCGTTACACGATCATCGAAGCGTGCGCCCAGGGCGACGATCAGGTCGGCCTTGTTCATCGCCAGATTCGCCTCGTAAGTGCCGTGCATGCCGAGCATGCCGAGCCATTGCGGCGAGGAGGCCGGCAGCGCGCCCAGCCCCATCAATGTCGACGTAACCGGCGCGCCGGTCAGTTCCACCAGTTTGCGCAGCGCCTCGCTCGCGGCCGGACCGGAATTGATGATGCCCCCGCCGGTGTAGAAGATCGGACGCTCGGCAGCGGCGATCATTTCAACCGCGCTCTGGATCAAGGCAGGGTCCGGATCGGTCTGCGGATTATAGGCGATGCCTGCCCGCGGCCGATTCTCGGCCGTAGCCGCAACCTGCACGTCCTTGGGCAGATCGATGAGCACGGGGCCGGGACGCCCGGCGGTCGCTATCCTGAAGGCCTCGCGTATCACCCCTTCGAGTTCGGCGGGATCCTTCACGAGGTAGTTCTGCTTGGTGCAATGGCGGGTGATGCCGACCGTATCGCATTCCTGGAATGCGTCCGATCCGATCAATGCGGTCGGCACCTGGCCGGTGATCACCACCATCGGGATCGAATCCATCAGCGCATCGGTGATACCGGTCACGGCATTGGTCGCACCGGGGCCCGAAGTCACGAGCACGACGCCGGGCTTGCCGGTCGAGCGCGCATAGCCTTCGGCCGCATGCGCCGCGCCGCCTTCCTGGCGCACGAGAATATGGCGGATGCGATCCTGCTTGAAGAGCGCGTCATAGATCGGCAGTACCGCTCCGCCCGGATAGCCGAAGACGACCTCGACGCCGAGCTCGGTCAGTGTCTCGATCAATATGTCCGCGCCGGTACGTTCCTGGGCCATGGCACTACTCAACCAACTGGAGGTGCGAGGCCGGTAGCTGGCAGAATAGGGTGTGTCAACCGCAGTTCAATATTTTATAATGAATTTCCGTGAGGAAACGATATTTTATTGCTGCAAATCACGGATAGGCGATAAAAAGAAAGCCGCTCGGGGCGGCCTCCTGGTTCGTTCGGGCCGCTGCTTCAAACAGCAAGGCAAGTCCCCAAATGGCGTTCTTATTTGCAAGCGAAGACGAGCGCGCGAGTACCGATCCGAACAATCCAGTACCGAACCGAACAACATTGAATGACCTGTCTAATCTTTGGGAACATAGCCTGATAGCTGGTGGCGCAGCCAGGTGCGCTGGCGCTTGGCATAATTGCGGGTCGCTTGTTTGGTCTGGGCGATCGCCTGTTCGCGCGAAAGCTCGCTCGCGAGAAAGCGGATCAACGGTACGACGCCGATCGCGCGCATAACGGGCAATGTCGGATCAAGATTTCGGTCGCGCAGGGCGGCTACCTCTTCAACCGCGCTTTCCGCCATCATCGTCTCGACCCGGGCGTCGCACCGCGCATAAAGTTCGACGATAGGGACTTCGATTATCTGAGCTTCGATCGCAACCTGCGCGGCAATCCCGCCCACGCGCGATCGATGCCAATCGAGCACCGAGCGGCCGGTCGAAAGCGCGACTTCAAGCGCGCGCTGAAGCCGCGTCGTATCGTGCGGATGAAGCCGGGCTGCGGAGGGGGGGTCCGCTTCCTTCAACGCCGCATATGCAGCTTCGGCCGGGAGCGAACGTACGGCTTTTCGGATCGCCGGATCGATTTCCGGGATCGGGGCGATTCCCTCGATCAGGGTACGGATATAAAGACCGGTACCGCCAACCACGATCGGCAGGCGACCCGATCGATGGACTTCGGCAATGGCCGCCTCCGCTTCCGCGGCCCAGGCGGCCGCGGAATAAGGCTCCGCGCCGTCACGGTGACCGAACAAAAGGTGCGGCGCGCGCGCCTCGTCAGCCTCGGACGGCCGCGCGCTGAGAATGCGCAGATCGCGATACACCTGGCTCGCATCGGCGTTGATGATCACCCCATTCTCACGTTCGGCCAGATCGAGCGCGAGCGCCGACTTGCCGCTCGCCGTCGGCCCTGCGATGAGCGCCAGCCTGGGCAAAACGGAAGGGCCGGACGTGGACATTGCGACGCTGATAGCATCGAACGGGACGCTGTCTCGCGCCGATCTCGATCGCGTCCACGATGTGCTGGCCGGGGTCGGGGCGCTTCCAGGCGAGGCGGTATGGATCGACGAAGGCATAGCCGCCGACCTGCCGTTCGGGCGCGCCGACCGGGCGAATGCGCGCGCCGCGCTCGAAGGATTGCTACCGGGCGTCGACGTGGTCATTCAGCCGCAAATCGGCCGCGCCAAGAAATTGCTCGTCGCCGACATGGATTCGACGATGATCACGATCGAATGCATCGACGAACTCGCCGATTATGCAGGCATCAAGCCGCAGATTGCCGAGGTTACCGAACGCGCCATGCGCGGCGAACTCGATTTCGAAGCTGCGCTCGATGCCCGGGTGAGCTTGCTCAAGGGGCTGGACGAAGGCGCGATCGACCGCTGCCATGCCGAGCGGGTCCGGCTGATGCCTGGCGCCAGGACCCTGGTCCGGACGATGAAAGCCCATGGCGCTCGAACCGTATTGGTTTCTGGTGGTTTTACGGTCTTCGCCGATCGGGTTGCAGAGGCCATCGGGTTCGATCGCGCTTTGTCCAACCGACTGGGGTTGGCCGGCGGCGCGCT
>DATMIP010000299.1:0-2077 GCA_035554515.1 Sphingomonas sp.
CTACAAGAAGTTCGGCGGCTCCAAGTCGACCGATCCACCCGTCACGCTGGCCTTCTGCTGGAGCCACGTGCGCCGGGGCTTCTATGATCTGGCGAAGGCAAAGTCGCCGATTGCGACCGAGGCGCTGCGGCGGATCGCCGCACTCTACGAGGTCGAAGCGCGTGTCCGCGGCAAGAGCGCGGCTGATCGGCTGATCGTGCGTCAGGCCGAGAGCAAGCCTCTGGTGATGGACCTGCGCATTTGGTTCGAAGCACAGCTGGCCAAGCTGCCTGCTCGCGGTCCGCTGGCCGAGGCCATTCGCTACGCGCTGAACCATTGGCATGGGTTGCAGAGGTTTCTTGATGACGGACGCATCGAACTCGACAACAACAGCGTCGAACGCGCCATGCGGCCAGTCGGGACGCTCGTGTCATTGTGCACCTCATCTTCAAGTATCTGGAAACATTGGAATCTGATTGCCGGCGGCGACATGACACGGGCGTCCTTTACGCCCGGCGGCCTTTATCACCGACGGCGCATCCAGGTCGGCGGCACGGATCTGGAACGGCGCGCCCGGAACGACCTGCTCGGCACGAAGGATACCTGCCTTGATGAGCTTGCGGAGCCGATGGCTGGAGACGCCGCGTCGCTCTGCCGCCTCGCGCAAGGTCAGCCAGGCGCCGTCCTTCTCGGCGGACTTGTAGGCGTGAATGCCGCGGACACGCCGGATCGAGCTGACCCGGTGGGCTGTCCAGGTCTTGTTCTGGCCGGTCGGCAAGCCCATCCGGTTAAGCGTGGCCGCGATGTCCTGGTCGGACCAGCGGGTGGCTATGCTCCGGATGACCGCCAGGGCGTCATCGGAGGTGCTGCACGCGTGCTCACCGGAGCGGGGTTTGCGAAGACGCAGTTCGGAGTGTTGTCCGCCCTTCCAATGGATGATCAGGACGATCTCGCGCGCCGGTTCGTCGATATCGACGACGATCTCGTTGACCAGGGCACGCACGAGTTGCTGGCGGCAACGCATGGTGACGCTGGTGTTCTTCCAGGCTGCCTCGAGATCCGCGGCGATGGCCCTCAGGTCAGGCATCGCCGGTGTCGGGGTGCTGGCCACCGCCTGGTCAAGACGCCCTTCGCAGTCGCGGACGCGGCGTAACGCCGCCTCCCAGTTCTTCTCCAGCGTCGCGGCGATCAGTCGGTTGTCAGGATCGCAGGCGGCATAGCGGCGTTCGGCAAGGGACGCGTCGTAGCGCGCCTGCTGGAGCTCGAGTTCCAGAATGCGGCGATGTTCGGCCTGGCGCTCCATCTTCCTCTGTTCCGCCACCTGCGCCGCCTCGATTGCCATGGGCTCGACGACGCGCATGAGTTCCCGGGCGAACGCCGCATCGATGCGAAGCCCGCCGAACATCATACATCGAGGCGCACCGATCGCCGTGTTGCCGCGGTCGCACCGGTAGACGGGCTGGCAGGATCGTCCGGTGTAGACGACACACAGCCGCCGGCCACACCGGCCACATGCCAGCAGCCCGCCAAGCAAGGCGCGGCCGCCTCGACCAGACTTGGCGCCGTCCTTGCGGCCGTAGGCGTTGGCGGCAAGCTGCTTCTGATTACGTTCAAACTCCTCCCAGTCGATGTAGCCCTCGTGATGATCCTTCAGCAGGATCTCGCAATCCTGGAGAGGCCGGTGGTGCCCATAGGTCTTGCGCGCCCTGCCATCGACGATCTCGGTTCGATTGACGCTTTTGCCGTAGGCGTAGGCACCGGCATGGAATGGGTTCTTCAGCAACGAGATGACATTGCGATAGCGGATTGGCGTCCAATCGAACGCCGTCATCCTCTTGTCGTCCGAGGGGCGCGGGAAATGCACCCTCTCGGCCTTGAGCGCCAGATGCACCTGCCGCGCGCTGCCCAGTTCGCGAAAGCGCTGGAAAATCCCGCGCGTGACTTCCTGGACGCGGCGATCCGGATCGAGGCCCAGCCCGACCTCCCGATGCCAGACATAACCGATCGGCACGGGGATCCTGAGTTCTCCTCTGCGGGCCTTTGATCGCGCGGCGTCCAGCATCCGCGATCGCAGAACGCCGAGTTCGAACTCGCTGAT
>DATMIP010000300.1:0-4371 GCA_035554515.1 Sphingomonas sp.
GGCCTGCCAGATCGCATCGTAGAGGCCAGCGCGGCGGATCTCGTCGAGATAGATGGCGTCGGCCTTGCGCAGGATATCGCAGCGTTCCTTGGTCACTTCCCCCGGGATACGGATAGCGAGGCCCGGGCCGGGGAAGGGATGGCGACCGACGAAGGCATCGGGCAGGCCGAGTTCCTTGCCGAGCACGCGTACTTCGTCCTTGAACAATTCGCGCAGCGGCTCGACCAGCTTCATCTTCATGCGATCGGGCAGGCCGCCGACATTGTGGTGGCTCTTGATCGTGACCGAAGGCCCGCCGGTGAAGCTGACACTTTCGATCACGTCGGGATAAAGCGTGCCCTGCGCAAGGAAATCGGCCCCGCCGATGCGCGCCGCTTCCGCATCGAAAATGTCGATGAAGGTCTTGCCGATGAACTTGCGCTTGGCCTCGGGATCGGCGAGGCCGGCGAGCCCGCTCAGGAAGGCCTGCTCGGCCGCGACATGGACGAGCGGGATGCCATAATGTTCACGGAACAGGCTGACGACCTGCTCGGCTTCCCCAAGCCGCATGAGGCCATGATCGACGAACACGCAGGTCAGCTGGTCGCCTATCGCTTCATGGATCAGCACCGCCGCGACCGCACTGTCGACGCCGCCGGACAGGCCGCAAATGACCTTGCCGTCGCCGACCTGGGCGCGGATCTCTGCAATCTTGGCGGCGCGGAATTCGGCCATCGTCCAATCGCCCGCCAGGCCGCAGACGTGACGCGCGAAATTGGCGATCAGCTTGCCGCCGTCGGGCGTGTGCACCACCTCCGGGTGGAACATCATCGAATAGAAGCGGCGCGCCTCATCGGTCGCGATCGCATAGGGCGCACCTTCCGACCGAGCGACGACCTTGAACCCCTCCGGTAGCGCCTCGACCCGGTCGCCATGGCTCATCCACACCTGATGACTCTCGCCGACCTTCCACAGGCCATCGAACAGCGCCGATTCGCCGACCACGTCGATGAAGGCCCGGCCGAACTCGCGATTGTCCGATGGCGCGACGCGGCCGCCCAGCTGGTGGGCCATCGTCTGCTGGCCATAGCAGATGGCGAGCATCGGCAGGCCGCGATCGAAGAAATGCTGGGGCGCGCGCGGGCTATCCTCCCACATTACCGAGGACGGACCGCCCGAAAAGATGATGCCCTTGGGCTGCAGCCGTTCGAATGCGGCGTCGGCCGCGTTGAAGGGTGCGATCTCGCTATAGACGCCGGCTTCCCGCACGCGGCGGGCGATGAGCTGGGTGACCTGGCTGCCGAAATCGACGATCAGGATACAGTCCGTGGGGGCAGCGTTCATGTGCGGCGGATAAGGAGGACCGAAAAACTTGTCCAGCCTGACCCGTTGCGCCGAGTGGATTACCGAACGTTTACGATTTGCGGCGATCCACAGGATCGCAAAAAAGGCTCCGGCGATCACCGGAGCCTTTCCTTGTTCGCTGCGGAAGTCGCTTAGGCCGCCTCGGCCTCGTCGCCGTCAACCGGGCCCGAATCCTGACCCTTGGCCGAAACATCGCGGTCGACGAACTCGATCACCGCCATCGACGCCGCGTCCGAAGCCCGAATGCCGGCCTTGACGACCCGAATATAACCGCCGTTGCGATCGGCATAACGCGGGCCGATCACGTCGAAAAGCTTCACAAGCTGCGTGTCATCGAGCAGCCGCGCATGGGCGAGACGGCGATTGGACAGCCCCCCCTTCTTGGCGAGCGTGACCAGCTTTTCGACATAGGGACGAAGCTCCTTGGCCTTGGCCAGGGTGGTGGTGATCTGCTCGTGCTTGATGAGCGCTGCCGCCTGGTTCCTGAACAGGGCCGTGCGGTGCGAGGAGGTGCGTTGCAGCTTACGGCCGCCGACACGATGACGCATGACAAATATTCCTTCGGTTCGTCAGGGGGCCGTATGAGGTACCCCCAGCCCGGCGATGATTTGGGCCACCGCCTTTAGCCCTTACCTATTTTCCGTCACCCCAGCGAAAGCTGGGGTCTCAGGAGGCGTGCGACTGCTTCCCGAGATCCTGACTTTCGTCAGGATGACGCCGTGGGGTGCCGGAGCACCCCGCCGCGTCAGAATTCCTGTTCGAGCTTCTTGGCCATTTCCTCGATATTCTCGGGCGGCCAGCCCGGGATTTCCATGCCCAGACGCAGCCCCATCGAGGCGAGGACTTCCTTGATCTCGTTCAACGACTTGCGCCCGAAATTCGGCGTGCGCAGCATTTCGGCTTCGGTCTTCTGGACCAGATCGCCGATATAGATGATATTGTCGTTCTTGAGACAGTTGGCCGAACGCACCGACAATTCGAGCTCGTCGACCTTCTTGAGAAGGAAGCGGTTGAGCTGGTTCGAATTGGCTTCCGGCTCGGATATGCCGCTGCCGACAGGCGCCATCGCCGACGTCTGCGACGGAGCAGTAACCGCCATGCCTTCGTCGAAATGAACGAACAGCTGGAGCTGATCCTGCAGGATGCGCGCCGAATAGGCAACCGCATCATCGGGCGTGACGGTGCCGTCGGTCTCGATCGTCAGCGTGAGCTTGTCGTAATCGAGCTCCTGACCGACGCGGGTATTCTCGACCTTGTAGGCCACCTGACGCACGGGTGAATAGAGCGCGTCGATCGGGATCAGGCCGATCGGCGCATCGGCCGGACGGTTCGCCGCGGCAGGGACATAACCCTTACCCGATTGTGCGGTCAGCTCCATGTTGAGCGTCGCGCCTTCGTCGAGATGGCAGATCACCAGCTCAGGATTGAGAATCTCGATGTCGCCACTCGTGGCAATGTCACCGGCGGTCACCTCGGCTGGGCCCGTGGCGGACAATTGCAGGCGCTTCGAGCCCTCGCCCTGCATGCGCAGCGCGATCTGCTTCACGTTGAGGACGATATCGGTCACGTCTTCGCGCACGCCCGCGAGCGACGAGAATTCGTGCAGCACATTTTCAATCTTGATGGAGGTCACCGCAGCTCCCTGCAGCGAAGACAGGAGCACCCGGCGCAGCGCGTTACCGAGCGTAAGGCCGAAGCCGCGCTCCAACGGCTCGGCGACGAACGTCGCCTTGCGCTTGGTGTCGCCGCCGACTTTCTTGTCGAGCGCGACGGGCTTCTTCAGTTCCTGCCAGTTCTTGGCATTGATCGCCATCATGGTCCCCTCGGGGCTGGGGCCGCGGCGCGTCCGCTGCGACCAAAATCGAAAAATACAACGGGGCTGGACGGAGCCCCGGGCAAGACAGGCTTTAGACGCGACGCCGCTTGGACGGACGCACGCCATTGTGCGGAATCGATGTCACGTCACGGATCGACGTAATGTGGAAACCAACCGCCTGGAGCGCACGCAGCGCGCTTTCGCGACCGGATCCCGGACCCTTGACCTCCACCTCGAGCGTACGGACGCCATGTTCGGCGGCCTTCTTGCCCGCGTCCTCCGCGGCAACCTGGGCAGCATAAGGCGTCGATTTGCGCGAACCCTTGAAGCCCATCATCCCCGCTGACGACCAGGAAATCGCATTTCCCTGTGCGTCGGTGATCGTGATCATCGTGTTGTTGAAGCTGGCGTTCACATGGGCGACGCCTGCGGTGATGTTCTTGCGTTCGCGCCGCTTAATGCGCTGTGGTTCACGTGCCATGGTTCAGCGCCCCCTTACTTCTTCTTGCCGGCGATGGGCTTGGCCTTGCCCTTGCGGGTGCGCGCATTGGTGTGCGTGCGCTGGCCACGGACCGGAAGGCCCTTGCGATGACGGAGGCCGCGATAGCAGGCCAGGTCCATCAGGCGCTTGATGTTCATCGAGTTTTCGCGGCGCAGATCGCCCTCGACGGTGAAGTCCTTGTCGATCGTTTCACGGATCGCGAGCACTTCGGCGTCGGTCAGCTGGTTGACCCGGCGAGCGTCGTCGATGCCCACCTTGGTGACGATGTCACGAGCGGACTTCTGGCCAATGCCATGAATGTACTGAAGCGCGATCAAAACGCGCTTGTTCGTCGGGATGTTGACGCCTGCGATACGGGCCACGTCTAATGTTCTCCTAGTCACGCACTAAAGACGCGAACGGCGCGCCCGGCCCGGTCTTTCGACCCAGTCCGGCGCGCACAGATCGCGCCCTTTCGCGGAAGCGCCCCGTTATAGGGATAGTTGCGCATCCGTCAATGGCGGAATCCGCTCAATCGAGAGGATTCCAACGAAGTCTTAAGCCACGACCGAAAGCGCGGCGTCGATGGAGCCGGCGACCGCTTCCACGGTCCCCATCCCATCGACTTCCACCAGCTTGCCTTGCTCACGATAGTACGGAAGCAGCGGCGCCGTGTCGGCGTTGTAGCGATGCAGGCGATTCACGAAGGTTTCGGGATTGTCGTCCGACC
>DATMIP010000301.1:0-7286 GCA_035554515.1 Sphingomonas sp.
CGCCGTCCAAAGGCCTGATCCGCGCGGATTTCGATCCGCCGGCGCACGCCCGGGCCTATGAGGCGGGCGGTGCGGCCTGCCTCTCCGTGCTGACCGACGTGCCCTATTTTCAGGGCTCGGACGATTATCTGGTCGCCGCGCGCGCGGCCTGCACGCTGCCCTGCCTGCGCAAGGACTTCATGATCGATCCGTGGCAGGTGGCGGAGGCGCGCGCGCTCGGCGCGGATGCGATCCTGATCATCGTCGCCGCGCTCGAAGACGCGCAAATGGCCGAGATTGAGGCGGCCGCGGAGGAGCGCGGGATGGACGTGCTGGTCGAGGTCCATGACGCCGCCGAACTGGAGCGCGCGCTGGGGCTGAAATCGCGCCTGATCGGCGCCAACAACCGCGACCTGCGTGATTTCAGCGTCGATTTCGCGCGCACCTACGAACTGGTCGAACGCGCGCCGCCCGAATGTTTGTTCGTCGCCGAAAGCGGCATCGGCGCGCATGCCGATCTCGAGGCGATGGCGGCACATGGCGTGCGTGCCTTCCTCGTCGGCGAGAGCCTGATGCGGCAGAGCGATGTCGAGGCAGCGACACGCGCGCTGCTCGCGGCATGAGCAAGCTCACGCACCTTGACGACCAGGGTGCGGCGCACATGGTGGACGTATCGGCCAAGGACACGACCAGGCGCGAAGCCTCCGCCGCCGGCCATATCGCCATGTCGGCGGAAGCGCTCGCCGCGATCCGCGACGGTGCGCTCGCCAAGGGCGATCCGCTCAGCGTCGCGCGTATCGCCGGCATCATGGCGGCCAAGCGTACGTCCGATCTGATCCCGCTATGCCATCCATTGCCGATATCCTCGGTCTCGGTCGATCTGACGATCGGCGAGACCGGCATCGACTGCACCGCCACGGTCGCCACCACCGGCCAGACCGGCGTCGAGATGGAGGCACTCACCGCGGTCTCGGTCGCCTTGCTCACGCTCTACGACATGGGGAAAGCGATCGATCGCGGCATGACGATCGGCGCCGTGCGGCTGCTCGCCAAATCGGGCGGTCGCTCGGGAGACTGGCGGCGCCCGTGAGCCTGCTGCCCGTCGCCGAAGCGCAGGCGCGCCTGCTCGCGCTCGCACCTGCGCTGGCGATCGAGACGGTCCCTTTGGCGCAGGCGGCAGGCCGCTGGGCCGCCGCCGATATAGTGGCGTGCCGCACCCAGCCGGCGGCCGATCTGTCCGCGATGGATGGCTATGCGATCCGCTTCGCCGACCTGCCGGGGCCGTGGCGCGTGGTTGGCGAAAGCCGCGCCGGCGCGAGCTCCGCCTGCACGGTCGCCGCCGGCCAGGCGACGCGTATCTTCACCGGCGCCCCCATGCCTGCTGGTGCGGACACCGTCCTGATCCAGGAGGAGGCGAGCCGCGATGGCGACATGCTCCGCCTTGCGGGCGAAGGGCCTCGCCGCCCCGGCTTGAACGTGCGCGCGCGCGGATCGGATTTCGCCGAGTGCGCGGTGCTTGTAGCGGCAGGCGAACGGCTTACCCCCGGCCGCATCGCAGCGGCCGCAATGGGCGGCCATGGCGCGCTTGCGGTGCGAAGGAAGCCGCGCGTAACCCTGATCTCCACGGGCGATGAACTGGTCGAGCCGGGCGCGCGCGCGGAGGGCGCCATGTTGCCCGCATCGAACGGGGTGATGCTGGCCGCGATGATCGGCTCCGGAGCGGACCTGTCCGATGCGGGCATCGTCCCCGACGGGCTCGATCCGCTCATTGCCGCTTTCAAGAGCGCCGAGGCCGACGTGATCGTGACCACCGGCGGGGCGTCGGTGGGCGATCACGACCTTGTCCGGCCCGCGCTCGCCGCGATCGGCGCGACACTCGATTTCTGGCGGATCGCGATGCGGCCGGGAAAGCCGCTCCTCGCGGCGCGGCTGGGCGGGACCATCATCCTTGGTCTGCCGGGAAATCCGGTATCGGCCTTCGTCACCGCGCATTTGTTCCTTTTACCCCTCCTCGCCCGGCTGGGTGGGGCGCGTCATCCGCTGCCCCGAACGACCCCGGCGGTTCTGGCCGCGCCCCTCCCGCTCGTCGGCGCGCGTGACGAATATGTCCGGGCCGCCATGGCCGGAGGACGGGTCCGCCCGCTGAACAATCAGGATAGCGGCGCGGTCGTGAGCCTCGCCGCCATCGACGCATTGATCGTCCGGCCGTCGGGCGCCGCGCCGGCCGCGGCGGGTGAAATCGTGGATGTTCTGCCGATCGCTTGACACTTGCCTTAACGTTTCCTACACGTTCCCTGTACGTTCCGATAGGGGAAACGCCGTGCTGACGCGCAAGCAACATGAGCTGCTCTGTTTCATCAATGACCGGCTGAGCGAGACCGGGGTTTCGCCGTCGTTCGAGGAGATGAAGGACGCGCTGGAGCTCAAGTCGAAATCGGGGGTGCACCGGCTGATCTCGGCATTGGAGGAGCGGCACTTCATCCGCCGCCTGCCCAACCGGGCGCGCGCGCTGGAGGTCCTGCGCCTGCCCGATGCGGTCAAGACGCCGACCAGGGCCGCGGAGGAGGCCGAGCCCGCGACGCTGGCGCGGGCGGTGCCGCGGGCCGCGAACGACGTGCTCGAACTGCCGCTGCACGGGCGCATCGCCGCGGGCATGCCGATCGAGGCGCTCGAGGGGCAGAGCAGCCTTTCGGTGCCCGCCGCGCTGCTGGGTCCGGGCGAACATTATGCGCTGGAGGTTGCCGGCGATTCGATGGTGGAGGCGGGCATTCTTGACGGCGATTATGCGCTGGTACGCAAGACGGACAGCGCGCGCGACGGCGAGATCGTGGTCGCGTTGATCGACGACAGCGAGGCGACGCTCAAATATTTCCGCCACGAAGGGCAGATGATCCGGCTGGATCCCGCCAATCGCAGCTACGATCCGCAGCGTTATCGTCCCGGCCAGGTGCGCATCCAGGGCAAGCTCGCGGGATTGCTGCGGCGCTATTGATGGCCAATCCGCCGCGCCCGGATTTTCTGGAATTGCCGGTCGCGGATATCGGGGCCGCGCGGGCTTTCTATGCGTCGGCCTTCGGCTGGACGATGACGAACTTCGGTCCGAGCTATGCGTGCACGCTGACGGGGGACGTGGATATCGGGCTGCAGGCCGATCCTTCGGAGCGCGCGCTGGCACCCCTGATCGTGATCCAGGTCGCCGATCTCGAGGCGGCGCTGGCAGCAGTCGAAGACGCGGGCGGGGCGATTACCAGGCCGATCTTCGCCTTCCCCGGCGGGCGCCGTTTTCATTTCCGCGACCCCGACGGCAATGAACTCGCCGCGCATAAACCCGGCTGACAATGCCATGACCGCCTATGTTGCCTTGCTTCGCGCGGTGAATGTCGGCGGCACGGGCAAGCTGCCGATGAGCGAGCTCAAGGCGATGTGCGAGGCCGCCGGGCTCGAGCAGGTCCGCACCTATATTGCCAGCGGCAATGTCGTCTTCACGAGCGACAAATCGGAAGTCGAAGTGCGTACGGCCATCGCGAAGCGGCTGGAAGCCTATGCCGGCAAGCCGGTGCCCGTCCTGGTCCGCACCGCCGCCGAGATGGCCGACGTCGTTGCGCGCAATCCTTTTGCCGATCGGGCAGGCAATCGCACCGTCGCGATGTTCGTCGACGAGCCGCTGCCGTCCGATGCGCTGGCGGCAGCGAAGAATGTGGTCGACGAGGAAATGAGCCTCGGCAAGCGCGAAATCTACGTCTTCTATGGTGACGGCATGGCCGACTCGCGCCTTGCCATTCCTGCTGCCAGGGCCGGAACCGCGCGCAACATGAACAGCGTCGCCAAACTCGCCCAAATGGCGGCGGCGCTTAGCTAATCAGCGTCAGCCACGCTCCGAAAGCCGGCGTTCCCACATCAGCGCGTCGCCCACGATCGTGGCCAGATCGTCGCGCTTTGGCCTCCAGGGCAAGGTCGCCAGGATTTTGCTATTATCGGCGACCAGGGCGTCGGGATCGCCGGCGCGGCGGGCCTCCATCCTGCGTTTGATCGTCCTGTTGGTAACGCGATCGACCGTATCGAGCACCTCGAGCACGGAATAGCCGCGGCCATAGCCGCAATTCATCGTCAGGCTCTCGCCGGGATTGGCCAGGAGATAATCAAGCGCATCGATATGGGCATCGGCCAGATCGCTGACATGGATATAGTCGCGCACGCCCGTCCCGTCGGGCGTGTCATAATCGGAACCGTAAACCGAAACCGAATCCCTTTTGCCTGCCGCCGCCTCGACCGCGATCTTGATCAGGTGGGTCGCGCCCGCGGTCGACTGGCCGGAACGGCCCTTGGGATCGGCGCCAGCGACGTTGAAATAGCGCAGGGCGCAATAATTGATAGGATGCGCGGCGGCGGTATCCTTCAGCATGATCTCGGTCATCAGCTTGGACATGCCATAGGGATTGATCGGTTGCCTCGGCGCATCCTCACGGACCGGCACCTGTTCCGGAATTCCGTAGGTCGCCGCGGTCGACGAGAAAATGAAATGCTTCACCCCGCCCGCCACCGCCGCCTCGATCAGCGAGCGGCTGGCGGCAGTATTGTTGCGATAATATTTGAGCGGGTCGACTACCGATTCGGGCACGACCACCGATCCCGCGAAATGCATGATCGCGCCGATCCCGTGCTCCGCGATCACCGCCGTCATCGTTTCGACCCCCGATATGTCGGCCTGCACGAATGTCGCCGCCTCCGGCACCGCCCAGCGAAAGCCGGTGACCAGATTGTCGACGACCACGACCGGCCACCCCGCATCGAGCAATGCGAGCACCGCGTGGCTGCCGATATAGCCCGCCCCGCCGGTGACGAGGATCGTGAAGGGCTTCGCTTGATCGTTCATCCGCCGCGCCATGCCCGAAAGCGGCGTCCCAACACAATAACCGGCGCGACCCCGTCAACGTTGGCCCATCGCTCGCGCGCGACGTAATCGGCATGCGAGTTGCGCCGCGCGCATGCATGAATCGAGCAGATGCATAAATATAAATTGCCGCAATCCGATCCCCTCGGGGTTCAATTAATCATAAACGCCGATATCGGGCCGTTTCGCCTGTAATTCACATATGCGGATGTCTTTATATCACTCGACAAAATTAACCTTTTATCTATGCTTGTTGTGGGCTTGGCATGTCTCGTCGATTCGCGCCGAGCTGAACGGAACATTGGATTGGGGACATCAGTATGAAAAACCTGGGTATTTTGGCAGGCCTCGTGGCGCTCGTCAGTCTTCCTGCAGCGGCACAGGCCACGATAGTGACCTTCGAGGGCCTGCCGGACGGCGCGATTCCGGCGGGCTATGGCGGGATCAGCTGGGATTCGCCCGAGTGGGGCGTCTATTCGGAACCACAGTCTCCCTATAATCCCGCGTCGGGAACCACCAGGGCGCTCAGCAACCTGCTGTCGGCTTCCACCTATGGCGCGATCGATCCGATCAGCTTTTCTTTTTCGTCGGCGGTAAACTTCCAGGGACTGTTCTTCTCCGGCTATAATCCGGGTGGGGAATATTACGAAGTCCTGCTGGCCGGCGTCGTAAAATCGACCGTAGCCATCGCTCCAAGTGCGGTTCCGACCTTCTATGCGTCGGGCTATTCGGGCCCGGCAGACCAGGTGACGATCTGGGGCAGCCGTGGATATTATGTCATCGACGACGTGACCTATGTCGGCGCCAAGGCACCCGAGCCGGCAACCTGGGCGATGATGCTCGTCGGTTTCGGCGCGGTTGGCGGCGCGATGCGCAGCCGCCGGCGGCAGACGGTCAGCTTCGGCTGATAGCAGGCACCGGAATGAAGCGGGGCGCCGCGGCGCGAGCTGCGAGCGCCCCATTCTTTTGCAAATATCGACCGTAGCCGGCCTGGCGGCGATTTGCCACGGCATGCTTGCCGTGGCCGATCACCCCGGCACGTGCGATATCGTTCGGCGGGCAGCCGCCCGCACCGATCCCATGCGATCGCAGCTGAACTGTCCCTGACGGGAGCGCCGCTCCCTCAGGGCAGTTCGACGCCGGTCAACCCCCGTAACGTGTCGATCAGCCGATCCTGAAAGGCGGCGTCCGTGGTGCCCTCTGCCGGCTCCTGCGGCCGCAGCTTATGCCAGTACCGGCCGCTCACCTTCGCCGCGGGGTCGTCGCTCCCCGCCAGCCATGCCTGGGTGCGCTGCCCCGTCTCGATATCGACCGGCGCCGCCGAACCGCCCATCTTCGTCCGCACCCATCCGGGGTCGACCGCATTGCTGAAAACCTCCGGCCAGCGCCGCGCCAGCGCGAAGGCCAGCGCGGTCACGAAATATTTGCTTTCCACATAGGCGCGCGCCGCGCTCCACCGCCGCTCGACCCAGTCGACGTCATGAAGCCTAATGTCGCCGCCGCGATGCAATCCGCTGCTCAGATAGATGAGCCGGTCGGGCCGCTCCATCAGCGCGGTCAGCATGTATGGCGCGAGCGTGTTCACCGCCAATGTCCGGGCATGGCCTTCAGGCGTCGCGCCGCGATCCGGCTCGTTATAGATGCCCGCATTGTGGACCACCGCGTCCATGCGTCCGATCGCGTTGATCTGGTCGGCTATGGCGCGAACTCCGGCGGCGCTGCTCAGGTCGCCGATCACCACGCCCAGCGCTTGTGACGCCAAATCCGCCAGCGCCGCCGCACGCCCGGCGCTTCGCGCGTGCAGAACCACCCGATGGCCATCGCCGATCAGCGAGCGCGCCGCAGCCTGCCCAAGGCCGTCGCTGCTGCCGGTGATGAAGATCCGCTTCATCGCTCGTCATCCTCCTCGCAAAATGCCGGCGGCGGCCCCGATCAGCTTTTCACCCGACACATAGTCCATCCGCGACGAACCCGGCCATCGTCGCGCAGGTGACGGAGAAAGGATGGGCAATCGCGGCGCATTCGCTCGCCCACAAGAAGCGCCGCTGAATCTCGCGATTCAGCGGCGCTCATTTCCGCTCCGACGGGGAAGTGCTCAGCCGAAGCTGACGCTGGTCCTGCGGCGGCGCATGGCGGAGCCGATCGCGCCGAAGCCTCCGACGAGCATCGCCCAGGTGGCCGGCTCGGGAAGGGCTGACGACCCGGGATCGAAGGTGAAATAATTATAAGCGAGGCCGGCCGGATCGCTGGTGCTGAGCGAAATGCTCATGATGTTCGTGTACGCCGACAGATCCTGCAGCTCACTGGTAACGTTTACGCCGTCGCTGGATCCCGTATAATTGAAAAGCCCATGATCCGTCAGGATCGACACGAACAGATTGGGGCCGGACGCATCGTCACCATTCGAGACGAAGCT
>DATMIP010000302.1:0-3921 GCA_035554515.1 Sphingomonas sp.
ATTTCTGGGGCATGGCCCGTCGATTTGCCGTGAAGGACGCGGCTCTCACGGATAGCATCCGGGAAGGCCAGCGAAAGATCTTCAGCGAGGATGTGCATATATTGGAGCGTCAGCAGGACAATCTCAGCCACTATCCTGACCGCCGCCTGCTTCTGCTCAACATCGATGCCGGCGGTGCGCGGGCCCGCCAGATGATCACGAAGGCGATCGCCGCCGAAGGCCCGGTCGCGCATCAGCGCGCCGCGCAGCCGGAACTCGCCGCAGGCGGCTGAGCGCCGGGACGGCCGCGAATTCCTTTTTGACGTGCTGCACGGGTGCGAGACCGTGCGGCGGGCTCATTCGCGCCACGCCGTCTTGATCGATCCATTCTGCTGTCGCAACGTGGCGTCCATGAACCGGCCCGTTCGAATCCTCGTCGCGCTCTTTGCCATCCTCGCCCTCGCGGCGCCCGGATTGTCCAGATTGCCCCGCCTGGATCCCCGCACCGCGCTGTACGAATTGCGCATCTACTATCCCACGCCGGGAAAGCTGGAAGCGCTCAACACGCGGTTCCGCGAGCACACGCTGAAACTCTTCGAACGGCATGGCATTACCAATGTCGCTTATTGGAATGAGCCGCCCGGCCCGGCGGCACAGAATGGGCGTGTCATATATGTCCTGGCATATCCCGACCGCGCCGCGCGGGATGCCGATTGGGAGGCGTTCCATAACGATCCCGACTGGCGGGCCGCGGCGGCGGCGTCGGAAGCAACAGGTAAGCTCGTGGAAAAAGTCGACGCGATCTTCATGAACATGACCGACTATTCACCGCGAATCGCCTTGCCGCGCTAGGCAAGCGAGGCAGCCTCACGCCTGTGTCGCCAGCCACTCCAGGGCAGTCGGCACATCCGCGAAAAAGCGCGTCTCGAATTGGCTGTGTCCATCTTCCGTCGCCGCCTTGATGCGCCCGGCCTGCATCTTGACCAGGGCGCTGGGCGACGCGATCGCGACATAGGGCGGCAATAAATCGGCCAGTTCTACAAAGACGGCAGAAATTCGCGTATTCATCTCGGCCGATTGCACCAGCTGCTCCGTCAAATCTACCACGAGAGCGCCACGGCCGGGCAAGTGGGAAAGTCGTTGAAGAGCGGTCCGCAGTTCAGATGCGTAGCGAGCCAAGTCATCCTCATCCCAGAAGCCGCTTTGCACCACATAAACGCGCCTGTTGTTCGTATCGAGGTCGATCGTGAATTGCGACATGGATATACCCTATTCCTGCTATCCGTGCAGTTTCTCTGCCGGCCCTTGCAACCCGCCCGTCAATGCCCGTCAAGAGTGACCATCAAGTATGAATGGGCTCTTTACGATCCTGCGCTCCCCTGGACTTCGCTCTTTTCCGATGCCGTCGTTTCGAACGCATTCAACCTCGCTACAAGCGTATAATAGCCGGTGATGCCCACGGTCTCTACAAGCGTCTGCTGGCCCAGCAACGACAGCGAATGCGTATAGTGTAGCGTGGAGGCGATTGGTACCCAGCAGAGCATGGCAGATTTCCTGCAGCATCTGGAGCCGTTCGTCGCCATCCGCGGCCGTGATAGTCGCAGCGGCCGATCGCCTTGACGAAATCGAGTCTAGAACGATTTCAAGCCGGGTGGACTCACCCGGCGGCTCGGAAGTCGCGGCAAATCAAAAACCTGGCGCGATCGGTCTGATACAGCCAGATCGAACGGGCTCCAGCCGCGCCCGGATCAGGCGTGCGGCAGCTTTCCGCATCCCGCCGGGTTTCCATTTTCGGGCCTTAGCCCCTAACTGAACCCCATGAACAAGCGCGCCCGCGTCCTGTTGCTCAACGCCGCGCTTGGGCCGCTCGATTATCGGGTCGATCCGGGACAGGACGTCCAGCCGGGATCGATCGTGCTCGCTCCGCTGGGGCCGCGCCAGCTCACCGGCGTGGTGTGGGAGCCGGAGAAGATGCCGTCCGATGCCGAGGTCGGCGACAATCGCTTGCGCCCGCTCGCCGCCGTCTATGATCTGCCCCCGCTCAAGGATTCGCTGCGCCGCCTGATCGAGTGGACCGCCGATTATTATCTCGCCGCGCCCGCGGCCGTGCTGCGCATGGCGCTCGCTTCGGCCTCCGCGCTCGACGGCGCGCGCACCATCATCGAATATCGCCCCACCGGCCGGGTCCCGCCGCGCCTTACCCCCCAGCGCGAACAGGCGCTCGACCGGCTCGAAAATCGCCAGGGGATCGTGCGCGAGCTCGCGACGATCGCCGATGTTTCGGACGCGGTCATTCGCGGGCTCGTCAAGGCGGGTGCGATCGAGCCGGTCGAGGTCCATGTCGACGATCCCTTCGCGATCCCCGATCCGGATCATGCCCGGCCGGACCTTTCGGCCGAACAGGCGGCGGCGGCGGCGCGGCTGACCGAAGCGGTCGATGCCCGGCTATTCGCCCCGATCCTGCTCGACGGGGTCACCGGATCGGGCAAGACCGAAGTCTATTTCGAGGCGGTCGCCGCCGCCATCCGCGCCGGCCGCCAGACGCTCGTCCTCCTCCCCGAAATCGCGCTGACCGAGCCCTTCCTCAGGCGCTTCGCCGAGCGCTTCGGCTGCGCGCCAGTCGCCTGGCATTCGGACCTGCGCCAGTCGCAGCGCCGCCGGGCCTGGCGCGCGGTCGCGAGTGGCGAGGCGCTCGTCACCGTCGGCGCGCGCTCGGCTCTGTTCCTCCCCTATCGCGATCTCGGGCTGATCGTGGTCGACGAGGCGCACGAGGCGAGCTTCAAGCAGGAAGACGGCGTGATGTACCACGCGCGCGACGTGGCGGTGATGCGCGGCCAGTTCGAAAGCGTGCCCGTCATCCTTGCCTCCGCCACGCCGGCGATCGAGACCCGCCAGCAGGTGGCACTGGGACGCTATGAGGAAGTGAAACTCCCGCTCCGCTTCGGCGGCGCGACCATGCCCGATATCGCCGCGATCGATCTCACTTTGGACCGGCCCGATCGCGGGCGCTGGCTCGCGCCCAGCCTGGTGACGGCGGTGCGCGAGACGCTGGCGCGCGGCGAGCAGAGCCTCCTCTTCCTCAACCGCCGCGGTTACGCGCCGCTGACGCTCTGCCGCCATTGCGGCCACCGTTTCAAATGCCCCAATTGCACCGCCTGGATGGTCGAGCATCGCCTGACCGCGCGGCTCGCCTGCCACCATTGCGGCCACGTCATGCCGCCGCCGCGCGCCTGCCCCGAATGCAAGGAAGAGGATGCGCTGGTCGCCTGCGGCCCCGGCGTCGAGCGCATCGCCGACGAGGTCGCGCTCCTGTTCCCCGACGCGCGCACCGCGATCGTCACCTCGGACACTTTATGGTCACCCGCCAAGGCCGCCGAATTCGTCCACAAGATGGAGGCCGGCGAGATCGACATCGTCATCGGCACGCAGCTCGTCACCAAGGGCTATCATTTCCCCAACCTCACCCTGGTGGGCGTAATCGACGCCGATCTCGGCCTGTCGGGGGGCGATCTGCGCGCGGCCGAACGCAGCTTCCAGCAGATCGCGCAGGTCGCGGGCCGCGCCGGGCGCGGCGCCAAGCCCGGGCGCGTGCTGGTCCAGACGTTCGAACCGGGCGCGCCCGTGATCCAGGCGCTCGTCTCGGGCGATGCCGACAGCTTCTACGAGGCCGAGACCGAGGCTCGCCGCCACGCCAACGCCCCGCCGTTCGGGCGCTTCGCCGGGATCATCGTCAGTTCCGAAAATCTCGACGAGGCGGTCGGCACCGCCAAGGCGATCGGCCGCGCCGCGCCGCGCGTCGAGGGCATGCAGGTCTACGGCCCCGCCCCCGCCCCGCTCGCCATGCTGCGCGGGCGGCATCGGCAGCGGTTGCTGGTCCATGCCCGGCGGGCGTTGGACGTGCAGGACGTGATCCGGGAGTGGCTGGGACCGCTCGAATGGCCG
>DATMIP010000303.1:0-2034 GCA_035554515.1 Sphingomonas sp.
GACGAGGCGCAATAGCGAGCGGCCTGTCGCGACCACTGGGGATGGCCGAGCCCGGATCGACCGCGGTCTTTCCAGGCCGCTCGCGGGCTCAGCGGATTGCAGTGCGAGTGGCGGAGAGGGGTCCGCCCAACTTCATTACAAGTCCTTGTTATTATACCAGCGGTCATAACGATTGACCGACGTGAGCCCAATCGCGCATGCCGATGGAGGTGATGATTTCTGGTTCGCCGAGGATGTTCATCCAGGCTTGGCAGGCGGCGTCGATGATGGCGTCGTAGGTCTCGAAGACGCGATTTGAGAGCCAGTTGCCGCGTAGGTACTGCCAGAGGTTCTCGACGGGGTTCAACTCGGGGGCGCGTGAGGGCAGGAAGATCGGCGTGATATTCGTAGGGACGTCGAGCTTTCCCGTTGTGTGCCATCCGGCTCGATCCAGGAGCAGCACTGCATGGGCGCCCTTTACGACGTTGCGGCTGATCTCGTCGAGATGAAGCTGCATGGCCTCTGTGTCGACGTGCGGCAGGGCAAGCGCGGCGCCAGTGCCGCGCGCCGGGCAAATGGCGCCAAACAAGTAGGCGCTCTCGTAGCGTTGATCGGCGGGCTGACGCGGTCGCGTACCGCGCCTTGCCCATTGCCGCACCAAGCCGTTCTTCTGGCCGATCCGGGCTTCGTCTTGGAACCAGATCTCGATCGGCGTGGCGGCCGGCACCCCCGCCAAGTGCGCCTTCAGGGTGCGGGGAAAGTTTTTTTGAACGCCTCGACGATCTTCGCATCCTGCGCCGGGTGACGCGGCCGCGCGCTCACATGCGAGAAGCCCAGCCTCTTCAGAAGAGTCGAGACATGGCGCTCGTGATAGGCGACGCCGAAGCGATCCTCGATGACCTTCTTGAGATCGATGCGCCGCCAGCGCACGACGCCGTCGAGGGCAGGATCGGGACCGGTCTCGACAACCTCTGCCAGCTCAGCGAGTTGCTCGGGTGAGAGCCTCGCCCGGGGGCCGCTCGACCAGGAGTCGCGAAGGCCGTCCGGCCCGGCCTCGTTGAAGCGATGAACCCAGTCGCGCAAGGTCTGCCTGTCCATGCCGCCGATCCTGGCCGCCTCCGCTCGGCTCATGCCGTCGCGCACCGCCGCAAGCGACAAGAGCCGGCTGCTCTGCCGCGTGTCCTTCGACCTCCGCGCCAGCCGCCGAAGCTCCGCCGCCGAATAGTCCGCCCGCATCAGCACCGCCGATCCCATGGCCGAATCCTCCTTCGCCCAAGGAATCACGCTTCACGAGCGAGGGGAATCGCCCAGAGAGTCAGATGCCAGCGCCCCTGGTATAAGCAGCCGGATTCGGTCGCTGCGACAACTCCCCCAATGAACTCACGCCGTCTCACTCGATCACATCGTCGGCGCGAACAACCAGCGATGACGCGATAGTGAGGCCGATCTCCTTTGCGGTCTTCAGGTTAATGGCCAGCGCAAGTTTCATGGGCTGATAAATCGGGTGATTGGCTGGACTGGCTCCGCCCAGTATTTCGACGATCTGGCGTCCCAGTTGCCGCATGACTTCGTCGAGACGCGGTCCATATCCCAGCAATCCACCCTCGTGCGCAGTCTCCGGCCACTGGTAAATGTCGGGGATGTGCAGTGCGGCGGTCTTCCGGATGATGACGTGGCGGTAGGCGTGCAGCAGCGGAGAGGCGAGGACGTTGAGCGCGGCAGCTGCCTCGGCTTTCGCCATGTCGATCGCGGGTCCGATCTCTTCGCCCTTTTCGACGCGGTGGACCAGAAGGATGACGCCCCGGCTTCGCGCGGCTTCGGCGAGGGCTTGAAGCCGTTGAGGACCCGTAGTCCGTGTATCGGCCAGTACCGAGATTCGAGACGCTCCTGAAGTGAATTCGATCAGCAGCTCCTGACGTTTGCCGTCGAGGTCCGATGCGAGCAGGCTGATGCCCGTCGTGTTGCCTCCGGGTTGCGCCAGGGAGCGGGCCAGGCCTTCACCGACCATGTCGTCGGTGATGGCAACAATCGGGACGCTCGTCGTCGCGGCTTGGG
>DATMIP010000304.1:0-6481 GCA_035554515.1 Sphingomonas sp.
AGATCCAAAATCGGCATTACGCGCAGAGCTCCCGCACACTGGAATCGGTCGGCCAGCCATAGCATTATCATAAAGCTTGGCTACCCGTCTGCTGCAACGCAGCGAAAATTGCGAGGCCGGCAGCGGAGCGGAGCTTGCTACAATCATTGCTGCCACAATCGGCCATAGGCTGCTGGAACAAGCTCCCTGCAAAGCCCATATAGATGCCATATGGCGATCCAGATCCGCACCAGCCTCGAAGAACCCGAGACAGGCGAGACCTTCATTCCCCATCGTCCCGAGCGGCCCGAGAAAAGCCAGGGCGGCAAGGCCTTCAAGCTGGTGGCCGAATATGAGCCGGCCGGCGACCAGCCGACCGCGATCGCCGAACTTGTCGAGCAGGCGAGAGCCGGCGAGCGGGACCAGGTACTGCTGGGCGTCACCGGATCGGGCAAGACTTTCACGATGGCGAAAGTCGTCGAGAATTTGCAGCGTCCGGCGCTCGTGCTTGCGCCGAACAAAATTCTTGCCGCGCAATTATATGGCGAATTCAAGAGCTTCTTTCCCGACAATGCGGTCGAGTTCTTCGTCAGCTATTACGATTATTACCAGCCCGAAGCCTATGTGCCGCGGTCCGACACGTATATCGAGAAGGAAAGCTCGGTGAAAGAGGCGATCGACCGGATGCGCCATTCGGCGACGCGATCGCTGCTCGAGCGCGACGATGTGCTGATCGTGGCGTCGGTGTCGTGCCTGTACGGTATCGGATCAGTCGAAACCTATTCGGCGATGATCTTCGATCTGAAGGCGGGCCAGACGGTCGACCAGCGCGAGATCATCCGCAAATTGGTCGCGCTCCAGTACAAGCGCAACGACGCCGCCTTCCAGCGCGGCAATTTCCGGGTGCGCGGCGACACGCTCGAAATCTTCCCGTCGCATTATGAGGACAGCGCCTGGCGGATCGCCTTCTTCGGCGACGAGATCGAGCAGATCACCGAATTCGATCCACTGACCGGCAAGACCTCGGCGACGCTCAAGGAAATCCGGGTCTATGCCAACAGCCATTATGTGACGCCAGGGCCGACGCTCAAGCAGGCGACCGAGGCGATCAGGTTCGAACTGGCCGAACGGCTCAAGGAATTGCAGATCGAGGGCAAGCTGCTCGAAGCGCAAAGGCTGGAGCAGCGTACCCATTTCGATCTCGAGATGATCGCCGCGACGGGCAGCTGCGCGGGTATCGAGAATTATTCACGCTTCCTGACCGGGCGACTGCCGGGCGAGCCGCCGCCGACCTTATTCGAATATCTCCCCGAAAATGCCTTGCTGTTCGTGGACGAAAGCCACCAGACGATCCCGCAGGTGGGCGGCATGGCGCGCGGCGACCATCGCCGGAAGATAACGCTCGCCGAATATGGCTTCCGCCTGCCGTCGTGCATCGACAACCGGCCGCTGCGCTTCAACGAATGGGACGCGATGCGCCCGCAATCGATCTACGTCTCGGCCACGCCGGGATCGTGGGAGATGGAGCGCACCGGCGGCGTTTTTTCGGAGCAGGTGATCCGCCCGACCGGGCTGATCGACCCGCCGGTCGAGGTGCGCCCGATCGAGAGCCAGGTCGACGATCTCGTCCACGAGGCCAAGCTTACCGCGCAGAAGGGCTATCGCAGCCTGGTAACGACGCTCACGAAGCGGATGGCCGAGGATCTCACCGAATATCTCCACGAGGCGGGGATGAAGGTCCGCTACATGCATTCGGACGTCGAGACGCTCGAGCGGATCGAGCTGATCCGCGACCTCCGCCTCGGCGTCTATGACGTTCTGGTCGGGATCAACCTGCTGCGCGAGGGGCTCGACATCCCCGAATGCGGGCTGGTCGCGATCCTCGATGCCGACAAGGAAGGGTTCCTGCGTTCGGAAACATCGCTGATCCAGACGATCGGGCGTGCGGCGCGCAATGTCGATGGCAAGGTGATCCTCTACGCCGACCGCATCACCGGATCGATGGAACGCGCGATGCTCGAAACCTCGCGCCGGCGCGAGAAGCAGGAGAAGTTCAACGCCGAGAACGGCATTACGCCGGAGACGATCCGGCGCGGCATCAGCGATATCGTCGGCCATCTGTCGTCGCGCGACCAGGTCACGGTCGATACGGGCATCGAAGACCGGCCGCACATGGTCGGCCACAATCTGCGCGCCTATATCGAGGATCTCGAAAAGAAGATGCGCGCGGCGGCGGCCGATCTCGAATTTGAAGAGGCCGGGCGCCTGCGCGACGAGATCCGCAAGCTGGAAGCCGACGAACTCGGCCTGCCGAGCGAGGAACATCGCGCCCCCGTGCGGGGCAATTCGACACTCGGCAAACCGGGGACGCGCCAGACGCGCTACGGCAAGGCGAGGCAGGTGCGGGCGGATCGGCGCGGGGGGCGGTAAATTCCGTCGCGCCGACGGAGGGCACCCCGCAAGCTATTACTTTGCGGAGATTCCGGAGGCCGGGGCCGCTGCACTCTTCGGCCGAGGTCGTTAACACCCTCCAGCGGCTCCGGCCTCCGCCGGGGCGACGGAAGAGGGGCGCCCGCGTCCCAATTCGCGACGGTCACAAAATCGTCGCCGCATTTTCATCATGCTGCAATGCGGCAGGATCAGGAGCTCCGGCGAAGGCGAAGCATCGCCTCGAAAGGGAATCTGACAATGAAGCCGACTTTCGCGTCCCTGGCGGCGGGCATTGCGCTCGCCGCATTATCCGCCAATGCCGCTTATGCCGCCGATCCAGCGACGCCGGACGCCGCGCCCGTAGCGGCCGAGGCCGCGACCGACGGCACGACCGACGATGGCGAGGTCGTCATTCTTGGTTTCGGGCGGGGACGTCAGGAGCAGGAAATCACTTCGGCCGATATCGGGCGGCTGACGCCGGGATCGAGCCCATTCAAGGCAATCGAGAAACTCCCAGGGGTGCAGCTCCAGACGGCCGATCCTTTTGGCGCCTATGAATGGGCGGTCCGCATCAGCCTGCGCGGCTTCAACCAGAACCAGCTTGGGTTCACGCTCGACGACGTGCCGCTGGGCGATATGAGCTATGGCAACGTCAACGGCCTGCACATCAGCCGCGGCATCATCTCCGACAATATCGGGCGGACCGTCGTGGCGCAGGGCGCAGGCGCGCTCGGGACCGCCTCCACCAGCAACCTGGGCGGTACGATCCAGTTCTACAGCGACGATCCCAACAAGGATCTGGGGATCGCGGCATCGGCCACTGGCGGTTCGGACGGCACGTATCGCGGCTTTGCGCGGTTGGATTCGGGCGATCTCGGCGGTGTCCGGGGCTATTTGAGCTACGCCTATCTCCACACTGACAAGTGGAAGGGTGACGGACCGCAATATCAGCATCAGGCCAATGCCAAGATCGTCGCCGACATCGCAAATGCCGGCACCTTGTCCGGTTTCTTCAACTTCTCCGCGCGGCGCGAGACCGATTATCAGGATCTCTCGCTCGAACTGCTCGACCGGCTCGGCTATGATCGCGGCTATCGCATCGACAATATCCGGCCGGATTATGCGACCGCGAAGGCCATCGCGCTCGCTTATCAGAATGGCACCGCCTTTCCGGCACCCTATACCAATCCCGACGACGTCTATTTCGACGCCGGCGGCCTGCGGAACGATTATCTCGGCGGCGCCACGCTCGATCTGAAGCTCGCGCCCGGGCTGACGTTCAAGGCGACCGGCTATTATCACGAGAATAAGGGGCAGGGATCGTGGATCACGCCCTATGCGGCCACGCCCGCCGGCGCTCCCGACCAGGATGGCAACGCCATCACGGCGCCGGCGCCATTGTCGTTTCGCACGACCGAATATGCAATTCATCGCGAGGGCGCGATCGGGGCTTTGACCTACGATAGCGGGATCAACAGCCTCAAGATTGGCGGCTGGTACGAACGCAACCACTTCCACCAGGCCCGCCGCTATTACGGTCTCGCCAATGCGGCATTCAACCGCGACACGCTCGCCTTTCAGAAGCACCCCTTCTTCACCCAATATGAAGGGGATTTCCACACCAACACCTTCCAATATCATGTCGAGGACACGCTCAAGCTGCTCGACGACACGTTGGTGCTTACCGGCGGCTGGAAGGGCGTGAAGGTGACCAACAAGGCCGCCGTGGCGACCGGCCCGCTCGCCAGCGGGAAGATCGACGCCAAGGACTGGTTCCAGCCGCAGATCAGCGTCGTCTATCACCTGACGCCGGCGACCGAATTGTTCGCGGATTATACCGAGAATATGCGCGCCTTCGTATCGGCGCTGACGACGGGACCCTTCTCGACGACGCAGGCGGGCTTCAACGCGATCAAGGGTACGCTCAAGCCGGAGAAATCGAAAACCTACGAAGGCGGTGTCCGCTACCATGACGGGCCGTTCCAGGCATCGGCGGTAGGCTATTATATCGATTTCACGAACCGTCTGGCGGCCTTCGCCAATGGGTCGGGCATTGCGGGCAATCCGGCGATCCTCAACAATGTCGGCAGCGTCCACGCCTACGGGGCAGAATTGGCGGCCTATTACCGGCTCAACCGCGCGTTTTCGCTATTTGCCAATTATTCCTACAATCATTCGGAATATCAGGACGATGTCCGCCGTGCCGACGGCACCCTCTATGCCCATACAAAGGGCAAGAGCGTGATCGATGCGCCGAAATCGATGCTCAAGGGCGAGATCGTCTATGACGATGGCGGCATCTTCGGCCGGATCGGCGGCAATTACATGTCGCGGCGCTTCTTCTCATATGAAAATGATCAGGTTGCGCCCGGCCGCTTCGTCGCGGACGCGAGCGTGGGATATCGTTTCGCCGGATCGGGCTGGCTGAAGAACATTTCGATCGAGGCGAGCGTCACCAACCTCACCGACAAGCAATATATCTCGTCGGTCAACACCAACAACGTTCAGGTCGGTGGCAGCGACTTCGACAATCCCAACTTCATGGTCGGCGCGCCGCGCCAATGGTTCGTCACGCTGAAAAAGGGATTCTGATGCGCTGGTCGTGCCTGGCGGCGGGCCTGATGCTCGCCGCCTCGCCCGCTGCCGGGTCGCCGGTGTTGATGATTTCGGTCGACGGATTGCGGCCGGCCGACATCATCGAGGCGGACAGGATTGGGCTGGCGGTGCCCAATCTGCGCCGCATGATGGCGAACGGCGCCTATGCGACCGGCGTCACCGGCGTGCTGCCGACGCTCACTTACCCCAGCCATGTCACGCTCGTCACCGGGGCGGCGCCGGCGCAGCACGGCGTGGGCAACAACCTGACCTTCGATCCGACCAACATCAACCAGACCGGCTGGGACTGGTATGCGGAAGACATCAAGGTGCCGACGCTGTGGGGCGCCGCGCGCGCGGCCGGTCTGGTCACCGCGAGCGTGCATTGGCCGGTGAGCGTCGGGGCGCCGATCGATTATAATCTGCCCCAGATATGGCGGACCGGTCATGACGACGACCGCAAGCTGATGCGCACGCTGGCGACGCCGGGGCTGCTCGGCGCACTGGAAACGGAGCTCGGCTCCTATGCGCAAGGCATCGATGAGAGTGTCGAGGCCGACGAGACGCGTGTCCGCTTCGCCACCCGGCTGATCACCAACAAGAAGCCTGACTTTACGACCCTCTATCTTGCGAGCGTCGATCACAACGAACATGCGTTCGGCCCGGGCAGTCCGGAAGCGCTGGCGACGATCGCACGCAACGATGCGATGATCGGCCGGCTCGTCGCTGCCGCGCGCGTGGCCGAACCTGATCTTACAATTGTGGTGGTGTCGGATCACGGCTTTCTGCCGGTCGCGACCGACGTCAATCTTATCGGGCCGTTCGTTGCGGCGGGCCTGATCAGCTTCGATCAGAGCGGCAAAGTCACCGATTGGCAGGCCGAGCCCTGGCTGATGGGGGGCACAGCCGCGATCATGCTTCGGCGGCCGGACGACGCGGCGCTTGTTGCGAAAGTCGGTGCCCTGCTCGACAGCCTCAAGGCCGATCCCGACATGGGCATTGCCGAAGTCCTGGATCGCGCCGCGATCGCGCGGGGCGGCGGCACGACGCAGGCGAGTTTCCTGATCGCGTTACAGCCCGGCTTCCAGACCGGTCACGATCCGCGCGCCGCGAAACAGACGCCGTCGGCGTACAAGGGCATGCACGGCTATCTGCCGTCGACACCGGCGATGCGATCGAGCCTGTTCGTCGAAGGTCCGGGCATCGCGCGCAAGGGCAATCTCGGCCAGATCGACATGCGCGCGATCGCGCCGTCAATCGCGCGGATTCTGGGTGTGACGCTCGCCGGAGCCGAGGCGCCGTCGGCCTTCTGAGCGAGGCGTGGATCCTGCCTAGCGCGGGCCGCCGATCCCGGCGGCAAGGCCAGCTTCAAGCGCGACCCGCATGGTTGCGAACACGCTCTGCCAGTCCCCTGGCGAACGCTGACGGAACAGGCGCATCGAGGGGTACCAGGGCGAGCTTGCCCGATCCTCGAGCC
>DATMIP010000305.1:0-8387 GCA_035554515.1 Sphingomonas sp.
CGGGCGCTTTCGTCCTGATATTCTTTTTCGACGCCCCCTTTCCGCTGATCGTCTTCGGTGCGGGGCTGATCGGATATCTCGGCGGGCGTAACGGTTATCCCGGATTCGGTAATGCCGGTGCGGGTGAGGCATCGGGCAACATGATCGTGCACGATGCCGACACCCTTCTGGGCACGGACTTGCCACCCCATGCCCGACCCACGCGCGGACAGGCCATGCGCTCGGCCTTGCTGTGGCTCCTATTGTGGTTGATGCCGGTCGCCGCGCTGCTGTTCCTGCTCGGTCCCGACAATGTCTTCAGTCGGATCGCCGCCTTTTTCTCGACGATGGCGGTCGCCACTTTCGGCGGGGCCTATGCCGCCCTTGCCTATGTCGCGCAGGAGGCGGTGCAATCCTATCACTGGCTGAGCCCGCGCGAGATGCTCGACGGACTGGGCATGGCCGAAACGACCCCCGGTCCGCTGATCATGGTGCTGCAATTCGTGGGCTTCCTCGCAGCATATCGCGACCCGGGTGCGCTTCCGCCGCTATTGGCGGGGACGCTGGGCGGGCTGCTCGCGACATGGGTAACGTTCATGCCCTGCTTCCTGTGGATCTTTCTCGGAGCGCCCTTCGTCGAGCGGCTGCGCGGCAATATCGCGCTGGGAAGCGCGCTGGCGGCGATCACGGCGGCGGTGGTCGGGGTGATTATCGATCTCGCGTTCTGGTTCGCGATCCATACGATCTTTCGTGCGACGCTTTCGATACGTGCGGGCCCCTTGCATTTCGATCTGCCGGTCCTCGCACGCTGCGACCCCTGGGCGCTGCTCCTTTCCGCAGGCGCGATCGTGGCGATGTTCCGGTTGAAAGCGGGGGCGTTGGTCACGCTCGCGGCGACGTCGACCGCCGGCATCGCGCTTCATCTCGTGGGAGCGATCGCCTGATCGCAGGCGTCGACAGGAACAGAGCGACTGTCTGCCCGCACAGTAAAGGCCCCGCCTGCCGGGGGGATGGCAGGCGGGGCACAATATTCAGAGGCCAGCAAGCGGGGGGTTGCTAAAAGCTGACCTCGGCAACGATAACTGTCGCGCTGCAAGGAGGTTCCCGAAGTTTCGCGAATGAACGACCGGGCGAACCGTTCATGGTCCGGCGGCACAGGCCCGCGCCGCTCGCCGCCGCGCGCACCTCTACCCTGCCTTGCGGAACTCCGCCCTTCCGACGCACGTTAGAACTGCTCAGGATAATCAGGAGTGGATATGTCTAGGTTCAATTCGATGACGCGCGCCTTGTGCGTCGCGTCGATATTCGCATTGTCGGCCGGGCCGGCGATGGCGGGTAAGCAGGATCGCGCCGAGCAGGCCATTGCCGAGGCCCGGGGAAAGATCGATGCCGCGAACAAAATGGGAACGGCAGGCGACGCGCCCCACGTGACGGCCAATGCCGAAGCGTCGCTGAAGATCGCGCAGGAAGCACTGGCCAGCGGCCACAAATCGACCGCGATCGCGGAGGCGATCCATGCGTCGCAGCTCGCCGACACCGCATTGGGCGTGGCGCAGCGAAACCGCGCGGCCGCCGAGGAAGCGCAGCGTGCCAATGCCGAGGCGACCGCCTCAGCAGCCCAGCAACAGGCCGCCGCCGCCAATGCCCGCGCGGATTCGGCCGAACAGGCGGCCGCGTCGGCGGCTGCCGACGCGCGGGCCGCGCGCAATCAGCCGCCGGTTGTGGTGGCAGCGCCGGTCCCCGCGCCGGCGCCGACCACGGTCGTGACCACCGAAACGACCAAGCAGGTCACGCCGGTGCGCACCGCGGCGCGGCGCCCGGCACGCCCGGTGGTTCGCCATCGCGCGACCGCGCACACGGCGGTCACCGAAAAAACGACGACGACGGTCAGCACGACGCCCAACTGAGGGACGGGCGGCGGGAGATTGCCCCCTCCCGCCGCGCGCCACCCCCCGGCACCCGTTCAACGCGACCCGCTGGCAACCTTGCCTTAACCTGTGGCCGCCATACCTTCCCGATGATCAATCAGGCGGTCTCTGCGGATCTTCCGCTCGCGCGGCTCAAGGCATTGCATGCGGAACTCAATATTCTGCTTGAGCAATTGCACGCGTCGACCGCCCGCGACGTGCCCGATCGGGATCGCCTGGCGGGGATCAGGCTCAGCCTCACCAAGGCCAGCCGCAAACGCACCAATCTGCTGCACATCGAAGTCTACGGCCTCGCGCTGGCGATCGCCGATCCCGCCGAACGCGCCCGGATCGAGGAATTGCAGGAGCAGGATTCGCGCCGGCTGCTTTATTCGAGCGATCATATCAACAGCTGGACCCTCGCGCGGATCGAAAGCGACTGGACAGGCTACCGCCAGGCCTCGTTCGCCATGCGCGCGCGGATGCGGCGGCGCATCGCGGCCGAGGAACGGGCGCTCTACAGGGTGCTGGAACGCGTCGAATCCGGTCAGCGCGGCAGCCGATCGAGCGCCATCGCGCACTGATCGGCGCCGACTGAGGCCGGGCATCATCCCGCGCTGGCAGCGTCACAAAAGTCGACTATGCTGAACGGTCCCGGCGCGCAGCCTCAGGCCAAGGAAGACCAGTGGCAAGTCTCCACCCGACCGATATCGCGCGACCGGCGCGTGAATGGCGGGCCTTGAAGCGAATGCAGATCGTCGTCGTGGGTGGCGGCGCCGGTGGGCTCGAACTGGTGCGCAAGCTCGGCGTCAGGTTCGGTGCCGCGCACGACGTCACGCTGGTCGACAAGAGTCACACCCATGTCTGGAAACCGCTGCTCCATGAGGTGGCGACCGGATCGCTCGACGCCAACCTCGACGAGGTCGGCTATCGCAGCCATTGCTATCGCTGGGGCTATCGATTCTTTTTCGGATCGCTCGATGGGATCGATCGAACCCGCCGTCAGCTGTTCGTCGCTCCCTTGCTGGACGATGATGGCAGCGAATTGATCGGCCGCCACGCCATCCACTATGATTATCTGGTGCTTTCGACCGGATCGGTCGGCAACGATTTCGGGACGCCGGGGGTGCGTGATTTCTGCCTGTCGCTCGACGACCGCGCCCAGGCCGATCGGTTCCGCGCCAAACTGCTCAATCAGTGCCTGCGCGTATCGCGCGCGATGACGGAAGATCCGCACTGTGACGAACATGTGCGGATCGTGATCATCGGCGGGGGCGCGACGGGGGTCGAGCTTTCGGCGGAGCTTTACAACGCGGCCGGGGCGCTACGGCTATATGGCCTTGAGGATTTCGACGAGAGCCGGCTTCAGGTGACGCTGATAGAGGCCGGCCCGCGCATATTGCCGCAGTTGCCCGAGCGGCTGGCCGAAGCCGCGAGGGGAGAGCTGGAGCGGCTTGGCGTGCGCGTGCTCACGGGCATGCGCGTGACATCGGCCGAACCGCACGCGATCCTGGTCCATGGCGGGGAACGGATCGACGCCGATCTGATGGTGTGGGCGGCGGGCGTAAAGGGCGCCGACATGCTGCGCGAGCTGGACGGCCTGGAGGTGACGAACGCCGCGCGCCTGATGGTCCGCCCGACGCTGCAGACCACGCTGGATGAACGGATTTTCGCGATCGGCGACTGCTGCCATTTCATACCGGAGGGGGCAATGGTGCCGATCCCCCCGCGCGCGCAGGCGGCGCACCAGATGGCACAGGCGGCCTATCGCAACCTCGTCGCGCTGATGCATGGCCGGCCGCTCAGGCCGTTCGTCTATCATGATCACGGATCGCTCGTATCGCTCAGCCGCTTCTCGACAGTCGGCAGCCTGATGGGCAATCTGGTCGGCGGAAAACTGGCGATCGAAGGCCGGCTGGCGCGGATCGTCTACACCTCGCTCTACCGGATGCACCTGATCGCGATCCATGGATGGCTGCGCGGCATGGGGCTGCTGCTCGTTGGCAAGGTCAACCAGATCATCCGCCCGAAGCTGAAGGTACATTGATGCGGCGAGCGGCGGCATAATTGCCCTAATCGATCGCTTCAGGTCGGCCGCGCGCCAAACCCCGCGGGTAAGTTCAGCCCTGGGGCGACGCGGACCGCCCCTCTACCAGCCCGGCCACCGCGACGAGAATCTGTGCGGCCGCGAACGGCTTCTGCACGAGGCCGCTTTTTGGCACGCCGCAGGAGGTCCACTTGTCCGCGCTGTCGCCCGTTATATACAGGATCGGCAGATCGGCGCTGAGTTCGCGGGCACGGCGCGCCACCTCCCATCCATCGGGGCCGGCGCCCAGGCGAATGTCGGTCACCAGCCCCGCCAGCTGCGGGTGGCGCTCGTTGACGATCCGGACGGCCTCGGCGCCGTCGCCCGCCACGAGGGTGGCGAAGCCTCCATCTTCCAGCGTCGAGCTGACCATCTCGAGGATTAGCGGCTCGTCTTCAACCACCAGCAGCCATTTTTCGGCAGTCACAATATTTCCTCGCAGCGAGACGCCGTCTCTATTGCCCCACAGCCACGATTAGCGGCTGCTTTATTACCGGCAAAGCAAATAACGAGCACGATTCCAGCCGTCTACCGCGTCGGCGGGCTATTTCGCTTTGGACGGTCGCGCGGGCGGCTATCATGTCAAAACAACCCGCCGAATGGAAAAAGCGAGTCCCGGAAGAACCGCCAATCTGGACTCGAAATAGTTTATAGAGAATTGACCAGTCGAAGCCCTATGATACGATAAGCAAGTCGGTGCATCGATTCGTTACGATGGCTGAATGACATGTGGCTTAGGGGGAGGCTGTTATGAAGCATAGGCTTTTGGGGGCTGCCGGGTTGACGTTGGCAGCAGCATTCGCGCCGGCGGCGTACGCGACAGCGTTTACCGCCGCCGATATGAGCATCGTCACCAATGGCGACGGCACGATCTCGGCGAAGTTCGGCAATTCCGGCATCGCGGCAGGTGATTTCACCGATACGTTCAGTTTTACCATCGCCGTCGACGGCCTTGGAAGCGGTGCGGTTACGACCAGCACCTCGTCACTTCACCTACCGACCGATCTTGATATTCTTTGGGTCACGGTAAACGGCCTGCCGACGACCATTAATATAGGTCCGGGGCTGGTCGAACTTGCCGGCATCACGAATGTTCCGATCACGGCCTTCGCGCTGAATGTCGTGACCATCCACGGTCATTCCTATGGCAACGCCTCTTATGGCGCCAATGTGAGCTTCATTCCCCTGTCCACGCCTGAGACTGGCACCTGGGCTATGATGGTGATCGGTTTCGGCATGGCGGGTTCCGCCCTGCGCGCCAGGCGTCGTTCGACCAAGATTGCATTCGGCTAAATCAATAGCGCACCGCATGGGATCAACCAGGGCCACGGGCGACGCCGGTGGCCCTTTTGCTGTTGATTCTTCTCGTCGCGGGCACCGCCGAGCAATCAGGCCCCTGGCCATCGTAAAGGGGGACGGTCGCGGCGGCATTGGCCGCGTTGCCCGCCGACAGGGCCGACCATCCCCGGAACGCGCGAGGATGTTTGACGCGACGGGCTCGGATCCGCTCGCAGGGACGCCGAAGGCGGGCATGACCAGATGGCAAGGGATGAGGCGGGCTGCGACATGGATGGCGGGCCGCAGCCATTCCCACTGAAACGGATCGCACCTGGGGCGATATTGCTAATTCGCCTTCGTTGCCTTCAGGAAGGCCGCGCGTTCGGTCTCAGACGGGATGAACAGGCTGAGCCGCTGGCGAAGCTGTTCGGCCGATGCCGTTGACTCCGCCTCGCGCCGCGCGACGTGCGCGGCGATCGGTCCGAGAAACCGCGTCAATTCCAGCACGACGGAGCGCAGCGCGTCCGGTGAGACGCCAGCCACGGCTGTTGGAATGGGAGCCGGCTGCTGCTCCGGCTGTGGATGGCTCACCTGGATCGCGGGTGGCGCGGGGCCGCACAGGCGCCTGATTTCGTGAAGGCATTTCTGGAGGGCGCGATCATAGTCTGCCGTCGCGTCGATCAATTGCATCCGGGTCATGCGCAGCGGAACGAAACAGCGCTCGATCAGGATCGGGATTACGCATTTGCCCGAATCGATGGCGACCGCGACCTCGTCTGCGACGTTCGCCGATCCCACCGATCGGGGAGACAGGACAACCAGCATTCCGCCGCACCGCCGCACCGCCGCCTCGATCGCGCTGTCCCAGTGCTGGCTTGGCCGGATATCATATTGATCGACCCAGATTGTTACGCCGCTGGCAATCAGATCGTCGGCGAAACGCAGCGCGAACGCCTCGTCCGCGCGCGAGTAACTGAGGAAATATTCCGGTGTGCGGGTTTGCGGCTCAGTCATTTGTCGGCCTGCCCCAGCATCCGCATCGCCTCTTTCAGGCTGCGCTGCATGCGGTTGAATGATGCGGAAAGCCGCGCGATCTGATCATCACCAGGATGGATATATTCGGGAGCGTCGAGATCCCCGAGACTGACGGTCGCGGCGGCCTGGGCGATCCGGTCAACCGGCTTCAGCACGATGAAGTGGAGCAGCAGATTGAGCAAGAGAACGGTCAGCGCGAAGATAATGAGGAAGGGCAGAATGAACATCGCGCGCACTTTTGCCGCGCGGGCGGCGGGAACCGTCATCGGCACGGAAACGATCTGCGCGCCGATGATCTCATCGGCCTGCCAGCCAAAGCCGTTCTGCGTGCCATAGGCGACCAGCATGGAAGGCGGCGCTGCCGACGGCACGCTGTGGCATGCGAGGCAGGCGGGCTTCGCCGTCAGTGGCCGCGCCAGTTCCAGCATCGGACCCATCGGCGTATTTCGTTCAATCGCGATTTCGTGTTTGTCGGGATGCGACCGGAAGTCGTTGATGATGTCGGCTTCCCACTCCACCGCCCGATCCTCGGGATTGGTCGGGTTGAGCGCGGCTTCGCGATAGCTGAAATCGGGGTAGACCTGATGCAGCACGTCGAAACTTTTCTTGGCGGCAAACGCGGACACCGCCTGCGGATGGAAGGTCGTATTCATGCTGCCCTTCAGCAGCGGGGCGATCTGTTCAGACGTATATTTGCGCGCGCCGGCCGCGCTCTCCATCATGATGCGCGAGCTTTGCAATACTTCGTCCCTTGCCACTTCACGAACCAGTGGCACAGAAACGATCCAGAAAAGTCCAACTCCCACCAGCGCAACCAACGCCAACAGCAGGTTGAATTGCGTCCTGATCCCCACTTTTTCCCCCACGGCCCAAATCTGGCATCATGCTTAACATGCCGGTGCCGTTGCGTGCGAGTCTCGCGACAGCTGAACGTGGAAAGCCGGGAACGGCGAACTCCGGCCTCGGGATGGTTCGGCGATCGATCGCCGCCGTAACGGTGGTTTTTTACTCGAGCGGAATTGCCGGCAGCCGCTTGCCCTTGGTACGGCTCGTCAGGTGAAACCGGCCGCAGCGATCGCAGCGGTACGGCCTGAGCGGAAGCCCGCTGCTTCGCATGGCCAGGACAGAATCGGCTTCGGTCGCGAACCGCGTCTTCCTGGCGCAGGTGCTCAATTTGGTGCGCAAAAGTACCTCCCACGTCCCGTGCCAGCCTGCCCATGTCGCGGGGCGGGTACGCGTCGCCATGGACCGGGGCGCCACCTCGTTCCAACGCCTTTTTGACGAACTTTTAACGCCAGCAAGCGGCTGGTTGGTAGTATCGGTATGGCCTGCATCCTCGCGGAGCAGGTAGGGGTGAGCGTATGCGTTCCACAGATAGTAACGCAAAATACATGGCCAGGCGTGGTTGGAGTCGCTGTACTATAGGTCATCCTGTCGGCTCGATCGGGCGGCATTAGGGCGGTGGGCATGCTTATATGTCTTCGACGGCTTCTTGCGACAGCAGTAATGCTGTTCGCAATGCTTTCGGCGATGGCGGCTCTTCTCGTTGTGGTGGATTGCTGCGTGATCGGTGGCTCCATTGCCGGAAACGGCGTGGGCGGCCCAAGCGCGCATCCTGGTGTCAGGCTTGATGGCGCCGTGCCCGAGCCTGCTTTCTGGGCGCTGATTCTCGGCGGCTTTGGCGTGATTGGGGGCGCCATGCGCGGCGGGCGCAAGCTTGCCTTGAATTTCAGCTAAGTTCCTCCCGCACGGAGGACTCCCGGGCCGCCGTCGGACCTTCGGGTCCGGCGGCGGTTTTGTTTCCGGGCGCCGCCTTACAAGTTGCGCAAGACACAATTTGAAATCTGTTGGCGGCGAATTACAATGAGCCGGGCGCGGGTCGTGATGATCGGCCCCGGACAATAGGGTCGCGCAGCCGCGCGAACGCTCGCCAATCCGTTCATGAAAGGTCAGATAACGATGGAGCCGAAAGCCCTGCGCAAGCCCGTTGCCGTGCTCGAGCTGCAGCGCAAGCTTATCGAGCGTTTCGCTGCCGACGGGAACGAACGATTCTTCGATAGCGCGCGTTTTCCCTGGGTCGCCGATATCGAGGCGAATTGGCG
>DATMIP010000306.1:0-6369 GCA_035554515.1 Sphingomonas sp.
GCTGGCTGCGATAGCGGTTGAGCACGGCGCCGACGAATGGCGTCGGCGACAGCAACCGGATGGTTTCCAGTGCCTGCTTGCGGGTAGACTTGCCGTCTTCGACCACCAGGATGAATCCGTCGAGGTGCTGACCGATGATGACCGCATCATCGTCGGCGAAGAGCGGCGGCATGTCGACCAGCACGATCGCGCTGTCGGGCAGCGCGCGCAGGCCGTCAAACAGCCGCCCGCCATTGGCGCTGGTCAGCAATTCGCCGGTAGCTATGTCCCGGCGGTAGCCGGGCACGACCACGAGCCGTTCATCGTTGATGCGCCGCGCGATATTGCGCAACCCCGGCTCCTCGCCCGTAAGGAAATCGTGGACGCCGAGCCCTTCCGGTTCGAACGAGAAACGGGTGGCGACGGCCGGGCGGTGCAGATCGAGATCGACCAGGTAAACATCATGGTCCGCGATCCGCGACAGCGCCGCCGCCAGATTGGATGCGACGAACGTCTTGCCGACGTTCGGGGCCGCCGAGGTGATCCCAATCACCTTGAGCCCGCGTTCCTCGCGCTGGCGCATGATCTGCGACCGCATCAGCTTGAAGGGCCGCGCGCGCGAATCCGAATTGCGGAAACCAACGATATTCTGGTCGTCGAGCTGCTCGGGCAGGACATCCAGCGCTTCGGTCCGGTCGGGTGACGTGAGCAGCACCGTCTCGTCCGATGTCGTGGCAATCATGGATGCAGAACTCCGAATTTGAGAGGGAGGTACATGATCATGCCCGTACGGGCGGATTGGCCTTGCGGCGGACCCGGCGTTCGATCAGCCGCACGATCCAGCCCGGGCGCTGATCAAAATCGGGGATCACTGCAAGCGGAGGTTCGCCCAAAGCCCTCCGCAGCGCCGACGTGCCGCGGATGGGACGCATGATGAGCTCCATCAGCAGAACCAGCGCGAGCCCGATACCAAGACCGGCCGCAATCGAACCGGCGATGATCAGGGGACGATTCGGACGCAGCGGATGATCGGGCACCACCGGCGGATCGGCGAGCGTCAGCCGTTCGCCTTTCTGTTCGGACTCCATCCGTGACTGCATCTGCGCGGCCTGCATCTTCACCCCGATCGAGCGATATTGTTCGCGCAGGACGTCGGCCGCCTTTTCGAGCTGGTTGACCTGTCCCGCAATCGCCGGCGCGCGCGCGGCCGCCGATTGGACGGTCGAAGACCGCGACGAGATCATGTTACGCGCGTTCAGCAATGCGCCCATCTGGGCACGGTTCGACGCCAGCTGCGCCGCGACCGGATCCGCACCCGGCCGGCTGGCGGCTGCCGCCTTGGCCGCTTCGACCTGGGCCCTGGCGGCAAGCACATCCGGGTGTGTATCGGAGAATTTTGCCTGTGCGACCCGCAATTGCGCTTCGGCCTGGGCCACCGCGCTGTCCGGCAGCGCGCCCGTACCCAGGGATGCCAGCTTCGCATTCTGCGCCTGCAGTCCGGCAAGCTGGGTATCGATCGAGGAAAGATCCGACACGGAATTGCCCGACATGCCGCCGAGCGCCAGGACGGTGCCATTCTGCAGCTTGATCTGGTTGGCCCGCTCCTCCAGCTGCGCGATCTGCGACAGGATGCCGTTCGACTGTTCGGTCAGGAAGTTGACCGTGTCGGTCGCCTGGCTCGCCTGCGTGCTCGCGTCCGCCTCGAGGAAATGATCGACGAATTGTTGCGCGACGACCTGCGCCTTATTGGGCTCGTCATATTGGAAGGCCACCGTGATGGCGATCGTGTTGGCGAGGCCCAGATTCTTCCTGGGTCCGCCCGTTATCTGAATGCCGTTGTCGCTCGCCGCGATCGTCGTATCGGCGCGCATCTTGTCGACGATCCTGGACAGCGGCATGGTGCGCTGTTCGCGCGGATAGAGATTGTAGGTGCGGATGAGGCGGATGAGGTCCTGACGGCTCAACACGCGCTCGCGCGCCCGCGCGATCCGCTGGCCAATCATGTCGCTGACCTTTGACCCGCCCGAAAAGCCGCCGATAAGATCGTCGGCGACCTGCTGCGATTCAATCAGTACGGTTGCACTCGATTCATAGACCGGATGCATCATGAAGGCCGTGACGAGACCCGCGGCCGTGGCGACCGCTACCGGTACGATCACGAACCAGCGTCGCTGCCACAACATTGTGGGAAATGCCGAGAAAAATGAGCCCCCGCCATCATTCTCGGGTTCTTGCGGCTGCGTAGCCATTCAAATCCTTCCAAGCTTTGCTGTGACGTGGACGGTAGCCGAGATCGCGTGCGCGGTGCCGACAGAGGTAAGATCGCGCCATTGATAGCGCGCGCCGACGCCGCCCGACAGGCGTTGCGTCAGATCGCGATCATATTCGGCATTGGCGAGGATCGCGCGTGAGTTTCGAAAAGAGGGGCCCGTGATGGTGGCCGATCCGATCGAGTCGCTCTTGACATAGCTCGCGTTAAAGCTGGCACGATCATGTTCCGATATCGAATGGGTCAGATTCGCAGCGATCGAGGTGCTGGTGCGCAGACCTCCATAGCCGCTCGGCTGGCTCCCTCGATCGGCGGTCACGCAGAAACTTGTCAGCGGATATTTACCGCACAGGTTGAGCCCGAAGCCAAGGCTCGTGCGCGATTCGCCGAACGGGCCATAGATGGTCTGGAATACGAGCCCCACATGCCCATCCACCGTCCAGATCCCGCTCAGCTGGCGTTTGGCGGTGATCGAGGGCTGAATTGAACGGCTGTTGGGATAGAGACGCGAGTGGACGCTGGTCACGCTAACCGCCGCGCCGACCGATGTCCGCGCATCGATCGTACGATAATAAGAGCCATTGGCGCCATATTGATCGTAACCGCTCGCCCTGCCGGGCAGCGTCGTCCGGTTCCCGCCATAGGAAAGATGCGAGGCGCTTCCGCCGAAGCTGAACTGGTCGCGGCCGGATGCCTGCCACTGTATCTGATACGAGCCGTTAAGGTGCCTCGTGCGCCGTCCGATGTTTAGCGGGTCCTCGATCAGCGTTTGGGTCGGGTCGGTGATGATCGCCCGGTTCGTGCTGGTGAAGCTCGCGGCCAGCTGCGAGGTGAGATTCTGGGCTAATTGATCCTGGCGGGTGAGCGATGCGGTCAGCGATTCCGTGTGTCCGAACGAATTAAGATATTCGTCGCGCGTATAGCTGCCCGAAAGGGTCGTCGTCGCCAGCGCCGTCTGGTAGGTCAAGCGTGGCATGACGGTGCCCGACGCCAGCGCGGCTCCCTTGGTGACGCCCGACCGCAGGAACGGATTAGTGCCGTAGCCGAGCTCCCCCTTGACGATGGCGCTGAACTCGACGGGCTTGGCGGTGGCGGACGGGGCGAGCGCGCCAAGCAGGATCAGACCAAATCTCTTCATGGGACGACGACCGTATCACCGGCCACGAGAAGTGGAACACCGCTCGTCAGGTCGCTGTCGGTCGGCTTGCCTTTCAGAATGCTGGCGAGGTGAGTCTTGATGACCTGCGGCTTGCCGCCCACGTTGCGCAGGATGACGATGCTGCTGACGTCGGCGAAATCGGTCGGCCCTCCGGCCATTGCCAGCGCGTTGAGGACGTTGATGTAGCGCGACGGCGACTGGGTGCCCGGCGAGCGCACCTTGCCGATGATCGAAATCTGCATGCCTGCCGGCTGCGCGACCGATACCGTTACCTGCTGACTGACGCCTTTATATTGCGGCGCGAGCAATTTCGACAATTCGGCTTCGATCTCGTTCGGCGTGCGGCCGGCAGCCATGATAGTGCCGGCGAGCGGGAAGGCGAAGGAGCCGTCGGGGAGGACCGTAAGCGCGCGCTGCAGGCGCTCATCGCCCCAGACGTAGATCTGAAGCTGGTCGCCCGGGCTGATTCGATAGGTACTTGCCGAGGGCTTGGCGCCGGCAACGGGCGCACCACTTTGAGCAAGAATCATAGCCGGATGCACGAGAAGGGCCAAGGCAAGCGCGCTCGTGGTAATCACCCTCATACGAAAATACCTCTTTGTTGTGGCAGCCATCTCTCGCACTTGCGAATTCGGTTTTCCAGCGTTTATGTGCTTTATGTGTTTCACCGTCATATCGTCGGGGCGTGCTAGCCGGTCCGTCTCTTTACCGCGCCTTCCGTTTCGGCTGTGCATCGAAAAGCTAAAGCAAGGGTTACCCAGGGCCGTGACCCAATTATTTCGCAACTGGATCCAAAATGCAGCCCTAAATTGCGCGCGGCAAGGGCGGGCGCTTTGAACCTGGGCCGGCTCCATTTACTACCTGTAATGGCCGCTCTGCTGGCCGTTGCGGGCTGCCGTTCGCCGTCCGAGAAGGCCGCCGCCTATGAGGCGCAATATGATCGGATGATGGCCAATCAGGCTTATCCCGCGGCGTTGGCGACGATCAGGAAGGCGATCGATGCGGATGACAGCAGTCCCGGCCGCTACATCAAGCTTGCCGAGGCACAGATGGCGCTCAAGAACCCGGCTGGCGCGGCGCCGGCCTTCCAATCCGCGCTCGACCTTGAGCCCGACAATATCCAGGCGCTGGAGAATTTGTCGATCCTCGCGGTCCGCGGGGGTCAGTATGAGACCGCCCGCCGCTATATCGACCCCTTGCTCTCGCTCGCGCCCAACGATCCCGCCGGCCTGCTCGCGAGCGGCGCGATCGCGCTTGGGGAAAAACGCTACAAGGACGCGGTAGCGCTTTCCGACAAGATCATCGGGGTCTTGCCCGGTCGTCCCGATGGCTATGTTCTGAAGGCCCGCGCGCTCGACAATCTTGGCCAGACCCGGCCGGCGATCACGCTGCTGGAGGCGCGGGTCGGCGCGGGCGACGATGATCGCGACGTCTTGTTCCAGCTGATGGCATTCTATCAGAAGACGGGGGACAAAAAGGGGATACGCGCGACCGCCATCCGGTTGATGCCGCTCTATCCGAATGACCCGCGCTATGCGTTCGAAGCAGCCCGCGCATATCACCATGACGGCAAGCCGGATCAGGTGAACCAGATTCTCACCGATCTTGAGAAGCGGTTCGCGACTTATCCCGATGTAATGCGCGCGATCGGCAATTTCTGGCGGGAAACCCAACCCTTGCCCGAAGCAAGGAGGCGAATCGCGGCCCTTGCGGCCTCGTCGAACCCCCGCGTCCGGGGAGCCCTCGCCAACCAACTGACCGATTTCGGCGATCCGAAAACCGCTCTTGGCTTGCTCGCGCCGATCGCGCCCGCGACCGTCACCCAGGCCAATATCGACATCCAAACCTATTATGCCCGCGCGCTGCTCGCCACGGGCCAGACGGCCAAGGCACAGTCGAAGGTCGACGCCATCCTTGCTTTCGACCGAGGCAATCCCGCGGGATTGCTTATTCGGGCGCGGCTCAAATTGAAGGCGCGCGATTTCCGCGGCGCGTTCACCGACGCCCAGCTCGTCACCAATGATGACAATCAGAATGAAGAGGCGGTGCTGCTCGTTGCTCAAATCTATGCGGCGCAGGGCAATCAGCTGCTCGCCGCCGGAGCTTACGGCAATGCGCGGCGGCAATTTCCGGGCAGCCTGACGGCTCTCATGGCCGAGATAAACTGGTTGCTCGGCCAGAACCGGACCGAAGAAGCCGCCGAGCGCGCGGTGTCCTTCTATCATGCTCACGAGCGCAGCAGCGCGGCGATCGCCGCCTATCGTACGGTCTGCAAGCAAACCCGCGCACGGGTTTGCCAGGTCGAGAATTCGGGGCTTCTCACGAATTATTCGTGACGCTGCGCTGCAGCAAAGGTCTTTTCATGCCCGCCCTGACAGGGTAGCGCATGCGGCTGCGAGGGCCGAATTGCGTGGTGGCCAGACAGGGGTGAACAGGAAACATGCCCGTAAAATTGGTCCGCCCCCGCCGGTTCGGTGACGACCGGGGTTGGTTTTCGGAAACCTACAACCAGGCACGCTATGCCGCGATGGGGATCGATTGCACCTTCATCCAGGACAATCACTCCATGTCGCGCGACATAGGAGTGCTGCGGGGACTGCACTGGCAGGCGCCGCCAAACGGCCAGGACAAACTCGTGCGGTGCATCAAGGGCCGGATCTGGGACGTGGCGGTCGATGCCCGGCGCGGATCGCCGACGTTCGGCAAGTGGGTCGCGGCCGAGCTGAGTGGCGATAACGGCCATCAGTTGTTCATACCGATCGGCTTCGCCCATGGCTTCGTCACCCTCGAGCCCGGTACCGAGGTCGAATATAAGGTGAGCGGCGCTTATGCGCCCGATTGCGAAGGCGGCGTGATCTGGAACGATCCCGCGCTCGCTCTGCCATGGCCCCTTCCGCCGGGCGGCCCGACCCTGTCCGCCAAGGATGAAATCCTCTCACCCCTGTCCGAAGCGACAAGTCCG
>DATMIP010000307.1:0-2386 GCA_035554515.1 Sphingomonas sp.
CGCGCGGTGCAGGGACGCTGGACCTGATATCGCCAATCACCGAGCAAATTGTGCTAACCGTTCCGGGCGGTCAGGCTGAGGACATGGCCGCCGCCGTTGCGGCGGCGCGGCACGCTTTCGACGAAGGGCCCTGGCCGCGCATGACGCCGCTTGAGCGTGCAAGCTTCGTGCGACGCCTGGGCGCAGCGCTCGGGGCACGGAGCGACGTCTTGTCACGTGTGTGGACCGCGCAGGTCGGTGCACCGATCAGCTTTGCTGCAATGGTGACCAGTTGGGTGCCTGGCTATTACGATTTCTATGCGGACCTTGCCGAACGTTTCGTCTTCGAGGACGAGCGACCGACGCCGCAGGGCAAGGCAAAGGTCGTCCGCGAGCCGGTCGGTGTTGCCGCGCTCATTCTGCCCTGGAACGCGCCGCTCGTGCTGTTGACGCAGAAGCTGGCTGCAGGGCTGCTTGCCGGTTGCACCTTCGTCGTCAAGCCGAGCCCTGAGACACCGCTCGACGCTTTGATCCTGGCCGATTGTGCGCAGGAGCTGGGTTTTCCGGCCGGGGTTATCAATGTGGTGCCAGGTGGGCGCGAAGCCGGCGAGGCACTCGTTCGGGATCCGCGGGTGGACAAGGTGAGTTTCACGGGATCCACCGATGCGGGCCGTCGAATTGCGGCGATCTGCGCTGATCGGGTTGCGCGGGTCAGCCTCGAACTGGGCGGCAAGTCCGCCGCGATCATCTGCGACGATGCCGATCTTTCAAGTTGTCTGGCTGTCGTGACGCCGTTTTCCATGCCTTTCTCAGGACAGATCTGCTTTTCGCAAACGCGCATTCTTGTGTCCGAAAAACGCCACGATGAGGTCCTGGACGCCTATTTGGCCAGTGTCTCCTCCGTTACGCTGGGCGATCCGTGGGATCCGTCCGTCATGATGGGACCATTGGCGATGGGGCGCCAGCGCGAACGGGTCCTTTCCTACATCGAGACAGCTCGCGCGGAGGGCGCGACACTCGTGAAAGGGGGCGGGAATGGAGGCTTCAATCGCGGTTATTTCGTCGAGCCAACGGTGTTTGACGATGTTCGCAGCGACATGACGATCGCTCAAGAGGAAGTCTTCGGGCCGGTCGTCTCCATCATGCGCTATCGCGACGAGGCAGATGCGATCCGCATCGCGAACAGCACCCAATATGGACTTTCAGGAACTGTTTTCTCGAGCGATGTCTCCCGCGCCGAGAAGATCGCCCGGCAGGTGCGAACGGGCAATATCAGCATTAATGGTCTGCAAGTCGATCCTGGTGTGCCGTTCGGTGGCTTCAAGCAGTCCGGGCTGGGCCGCGAGGCAGGGCCGGAAGGGCTAGATCCCTACCTGGAGACCAAGGCGATCTATCTTCCCGCATGAGGAGGAGGACGGACGGTCGGCTGGCGGCAGGTTGATCTATAGTCCTGCCCGGCCGAGGATTAGAGGGGATGGTTGCCACCCGCTGCAAGCGTGGGGACATGAGCGGCCGCTACGGAGCACCATCCTCCCCCAGACGAGAGCGATGAGCCTTGCGGTTCTCGCCCTTCTCGGCACTCTATTTTCCGCGGGCCGCTCGCGATGATAGGCTGGAGCGGATGCCACCTGATGCATCCTCGATCTTGAACGGATGACGGCTTTCGGGCGCGACAATCTGGGTCGGGAATGGCCGAACCCGGGGCGACGTCGATCTCAGAGCGGCCCAACCGGCAGCAGCGGCAGGTTTTTCACCTCCGCAAGCAGCGCGTCCGGCTCCTTGGCGTGTGCCCGCAGGAACATGATCGAGGCGTAACGCGCGCGCGCATCCTTGTCCTTGGTGCTGATCGTGCTGCCGATGCCCCACAGCCCCTCGAAATGGAACTGAGCGGCCGCAAGCGCGACGAGATCCTTGCCCGCTTCCAGATAATCCGTCGTCCAGAGCAGGTCGCTAAAATGTGTCCGCAGATATTCTCCGATCATGACCTGCGTGCGGCCCGGCCCGCGTTCGTAGAACATGCGGCCGATCTCCGGATTGCGATCGGCGATAGGACTCACCAGCCGTTGCATCTGCTGGACGATCGGCGAGGTCGCCCGGTCGATGACCGAGCGGCTCAGCCGGGTCAGCGCCTCGAGTGGCGTGCCTTCGGCACTGACGTCCAGGCCGCCGCGAATGCCTGCGGCGGTGTCTTCGACCACGGCCGCGAACAAATGCTCCTTGGACGGAAAATAGCTCCACAGCGTTCCCTTGGATCCGCCGAGCGCGGACGCGATCGCCGACATGGACGTCCCGTCATAGCCTTGTTCGAAAAACTGTTCGCGTGCGACCGCGATGATCTGGGCACGGCGGGCGAGGCGCTGGCTCTCTCTCTTGCTTATCTTCATAGGTGAACCATTTAGTACGGTAT
>DATMIP010000308.1:0-10040 GCA_035554515.1 Sphingomonas sp.
GGCGGGCGACGTGCGGGACGAGGCGGTTGCCCGAACGCTGGTCGAGACGGCGATAAGCCGCTTTGGCGGGCTGGACGTGGCGTTCAACAATGCCGGGGGCGACGGCGCGATGGGACCGATATTCGATCTGTCGCTTCAGGACTGGCGCGACACGATCGACACGAACCTCACCAGCGCGTTCCTCGGCGCCAAATATCAGATACCCGCGATGGCGGAGCGCGGGGGCTCGATCATCTTCACCTCCTCTTTTGTCGGGCCGGTCATGGGCTTCCCCGGCCTCGCGGCCTATGCCTCGGCAAAAGCGGGACTGATCGGCCTGGCGCGTGTCATCGCGGCGGAATTCGGTCCGAAGGCGGTCCGCGCCAATGTGCTCCTGCCGGGCGGAACCGATACGCCGGCAAATCACGCCAACCTGCCCGGTGCCGGTCCGGAAGTGCGGCAATTTATCGAGGGTCTGCATGCGCTGAAGCGGCTGGCGAGGCCCGAGGAGATTGCCCGCGCGGCGCTGTTCCTTGCCTCCGACGCATCGAGCTTCGTCACCGGCGCGTCGATCCTTGCCGACGGCGGCGTCTCGATCACCCGAACCTGATTAGTCATCGCGAGGAGCAGCGCCGGCGGGCTTTGCTCATGCCGCGCTCTCCCGATCGAGCAGCCGCCGCTTGCGCTCCACGCCCCATCGATAGCCGGACAAGGCCCCGTCGTTGCGGATGACCCGGTGGCAGGGAATGGCGACCGCGATGTGATTGGCCGCGCACGCGCCCGCCACGGCGCGGGTCGCGGCCGGCGCGCCGATCCGCCGCGCGATCTCGGCATAGGTGACGGTCTTGCCTGCGGGCACCTCGCGCAACGCCTGCCAGACGCGTTGCTGAAACGCGGTCCCACGTACGTCGAGGGGAAGATCGAGCCCGATGCCGGGCGCTTCCACAAAGCCGATCACACGTGCGATGAACGTCTCATATTCGCCATCGCCGCCGACCAGCTCGGCATGGGGAAAGCGGTTTTGCAGATCGCGTGCGAGCGCGTCCGGGTCGTCGCCCAGCAGGATCGCGGCAACGCCCTTGTCGCTCGATGCGACCAGGATCGCCCCCAGCGAACATTGCCCGATCGCAAAGCATAATCGCTCGCGCTTCCCCCCCGCACGATAGGTGGATGGCTTCATGCCGAGCAGCGCTGTCGATCCTTCGTAGAAGCGGCTGCCGGAGCCGAACCCGGCCTCGTAGATCGCGGCTGTCACGGACCGGGCCTCGCGCAGACCGTCGCGCACCCGCCCGGCGCGATGCGCCATCGAATATGCCCTGGGGGTCAGTCCCACTATCCCCTTGAACAGCCGATGGAAGTAGCCGGGGCTCAACTCCGCCGCGTCCGCCAGCTCGGAGAGGCTGGGGGCCCGCTCGGCCGCCTCGATCGTCCGACATGCGCGCTCGACGATCGCGGCATTTTCCGCGTCGATTGAGCTGCCTTCCGGATTGCAGCGCCGGCACGGCCTTGCTCCCGTCGCGCGCGCGCTTTCCAGGCTGTCATGAATGGTGACGTTCCGGGGATTGGCGGTGCGCGACGGGCATGATGGCCGGCAATAGATGCCGGTGGTCGCGACGACATACCAGAATAGCCCGTCCGCCGTCTTGTCGCGCGCCACGATCCGCGCCCAGCGCGGGTCTGACGATATGCTTCCGTTAAGGCCGGTCCGCATGACATTTCCTCTCGATTACCAGCCTATTATCTGACACCGATCGGGTCCGCTTGCGCTCCGCTCCTTGCTTTCAAATCTGGTTCATAGCCTCGATCCAATCGGATATAGCCGATCTGGCCATATCGGCGCATCACTGCGCGCGCGGCCCGCGATAGAGTGGCAGTCAAAAAAAACCGCCGGACCCGAAGGTCCGGCGGCGATCTTTCACCCTCCGAGGAGGATCGGCTCAGCCGAAGCTTACGGCCAGCTTGCGACGGCTGCGCATTGCGGCACCGATCGCGCCGAAGCCACCGAGCATCAGGGCCCACGAAGCAGGCTCAGGCACGGCGCTGTCGAGGCGGACGCCAAGGCCAGCCGGCAGGCCACCGACGCCATCGCCGGTGATCGAGAAAGTGTACGAGCCCGGGCCGACCGTCAGGGCGATCTTGCTGTACGAGGCATCGGTCCAGTACAGCCCATAAGGACCGGTCGCCTGGACATCGCCGGCGCCGCCCGCGTAGAAGGTCGTCACGCCGAAAACGTCACCGCTGAGCGTGTAGACATCACCCGTATTGCAGCAATCGACCACGCTGAGCACGGCGTTGCTGGAGATGGTGAACGTCCAGGGCGAATTCGTCGTCGGCTGACCGGCAAGGTTCAGCACGTCATCCTGCCAGCCGGTGTCGAGCGTGAGCACGGCGGCAGCCGCCGGAACCGTGGCAAAGGCGACCGCAGCGACGGCGATCGTCGACATAAGAAGGTTACGCATATCCATTCCCCTGATGAAACCCCATTGCGCTCGGGCGCATCTTCGCCCCCGCACCACGAATCGCGGTTTACAAGTTATAAACTAAATTGCCTTTGTTACACACGCGTTTCTTTCCCGTTAACCATCAAAGATCGGCACCGGTGTCAGAGGATCCCGTCATCATTCTGATTTAAGCGGGTTTTCTCAGCAATGCCCGACATTGGCCGGAGGAGCCCTCACATGCGCTTTTTTCACTCGCCACGAACCAGTTCGGTGAAATCGCGGCGCGTCAAAAATCCCGCCACAGCTGCATTGCACTGCAGAAAATTCCGTCCTGCCAGACATATCGTCCCCGCGCCGGTCTCGGGCACGCCGCTTGCCAGAAACAGCCGGTCGATCACGAAATCCTTCGCCGGATAGGCGTTTGTGCTGAAATTGAAGGTGGGGTCGCGACCCGTGTCGGGCCGTTGACGGGTCACATCGCGGTCGTCATGAAACCCCGATGGCCGAGCGATCGCCTCTTGATGCACTTCGTGCCGTGCTCGCGGGCGCCGCACGCGCGATGGCGCACGAGCCCGAACTGGAGCTGAGCTTCACGACCGAGGCGCCGTCCGCCTCCTTGAAGCAGCTGAGGGTACCGATGCCGGGGCGCAACCTGCCCCGCGAGCAGGTCGCCGAGGCGCGCGGCTTCGCCGACGGTTTCGCGCTGCGCGAGCGTCATCATGATACCAGGCTGCATGCGCGCGGCGCCCCGGCCGATCCGGCGGCGCGGCTCGTATTCGACGCGGTCGAGCAGGCGCGGGTTGAGGCCCTTGGGTCTCGTGCCATGGCGGGTGTGCGCGCGAACCTGGCGCATGCGCTCGACATGAGGATGCGCTCCGATTCGCTGTCCCGCGCACGCAACCGCGCCGAAGTGCCCCTCGCCTCCGCGCTGGGACTGATCGTGCGCGAGCGCCTCACGGGCGAGAAACCGCCCGCGATCGCCGAGGGCGGGCTGGCGCTGGTGCGCGACTGGATCGAGGAAAAGGCCGGTGCCGATCTCGACGCGCTCGGTCTCGCGCTCGACGATCAGCGCGCGTTCGCGCGGCTCGCCTCGCGATTGCTGGAGGATCTCGAGCTCATCGAGCCGCAGACCGAGGCGACCGAACCCGAGGAATCGAGCAGCGAGGAAGGCGAGGAACCCGATCAGGGCGAGGATAGCGACGCAGGCGATCAGGATCAGCCCGGCGGCCAGACCGACGGGCAGATGGATGTGCGTTCCGATGCGACGGAAACCGACGAGCAGGGCGAAACGCGCGAATCGGAAGAAGGCGAATTCGAAGGCGACGGGCAAGAGGGAGATACGGGCGACGACGGAATGCAGCCCGTCCGCCCTAATCGACCACCCGCCGACATGCCGGGCTTCCTCGATTATAAAGCCTATACTGCCCGCTTCGACGAAATCGTGACCGCCGGCGAACTTTGTGACGAAGAGGAACTGACGCGGCTGCGCGCCTATCTCGATCAGCAGCTCCTCCACCTACAGGGTGCGGTCACCAAGCTCGCCAATCGCCTCCAGCGCAGATTGATGGCGCAGCAAAATCGTTCGTGGGAATTCGATCAGGAAGAAGGCCTGCTGGACGCGGCGCGCCTGGCGCGCGTGGTCGTCAGCCCCGCGCATTCGCTGTCATACAAGATCGAGCGGGATACCGAATTCAGGGACACGGTCGTCACCCTGCTGATCGACAATTCGGGCTCGATGCGCGGGCGGCCAATCTCGATCGCCGCGATTTCGGCGGACATCATGGCGCGTACGCTCGAGCGCTGCGGGGTCAAGGTCGAGATACTGGGCTTCACTACACGGGCATGGAAGGGCGGCCAGGCACGCGAGGCGTGGCTGCAGGCGGGCCGTCCCGCGGCGCCCGGCCGGCTCAACGACCTGCGTCATATCGTCTACAAGCGCGCCGACGATCCCTATCGCCGCGCCCGCAAGAACCTTGGACTGATGATGCGCGAGGGGCTGCTCAAGGAGAATATCGACGGCGAGGCGCTGCTATGGGCGCATAGCCGGCTGATCGCGCGCCAGGAGGAACGGCGCATTCTGATGGTGGTTTCGGACGGGGCACCGGTCGACGATTCCACTTTGTCGGTGAACAGCGGTTCCTACCTTGAAAAGCATTTGCGGCAGGTGATCGCGTGGATCGAGAATCGCTCGCCGGTCGAGCTCGTCGCGATCGGGATCGGTCATGATGTGACCCGCTATTATGCGCGTGCCGTGACGATTATGGATGCCGAGCAACTGGGCGGGACGATGGTCGAGCAGCTCGCGGGACTATTCGACGCGGAATAGTCGCCGGGTGCGACTTGTCGGTCCTGCGAAAGCTCGGATCGGATATTTCAGCAATCGTGATCGGCGGCAAGGTGATTGCCGCGACGTCCGGCCACGGCGTTGCTGCCCAGCAGGCCGCCCGCCACCGCGCTCAGGAGCGTGCCGCTGTCACGCCGGCATTGCTCTTCGCGAGGATCTGCCCGCCTGACCCGGCGCGGATCTTCGCCGTCACGGGCATAATCATCCCGGCCGTCGCGCCCATATCGGTCACGACCATGATCGCCATAGGCGTGGTGGCCAGCCTGGGTGGCGGGATCATGCGGCGTACGGCGGGATTGAGCTCCGGTCGCGGTCGGCAGCAGCATGGCAGCCACGATCAGCGCCGCGATGCGCGGCCTTAGCGACTTGAATGCCATTACCAACTCCTCGACGACGGCGAAACATCCGCCGCGAGGGCTGGCTATGCGCCGGGACCGGTGAGTAGAGGGTGAATGCGAATGTTAGCTGCCATTCACCTGGCAGCAAAGGCCGGCGCGATCAGGCGGCGACCGAGGCTTTCTCGATCTCGCGCTTCAGGCGGCGGGCGCGCAGCGACAGCGTCTCGCCCTTCGCCTTGAGCAGCCAATTGTCGAGACCACCGACATGCTCCACCGAACGCAGCCCATGGGTCGAGACACGCAGCCGGACGCCCTTGCCGAGCTTGTCCGAGATCAAGGTGACGTTCTGCAGGTTTGGCAGGAAGGTCCGCTTGGTCTTATTGTTGGCGTGGCTCACATTGTGGCCCACCTGCCGGCCCTTGCCGGTCAGCTCGCAAATACGCGACATGCGCTCAAATCCCGAAATCGATGGTCTGGAAAGAGCGGGCCGATAGCCGGACAAGGTCATTTCGTCAAGGACGCAGCCGATGCGGATAATGCAACCGACACGATAAACGCACGTTGGGCCGGCACGAATAGAGGGAGCTGATCAATGCGTGCTGTCGTTACCATCCTCGCGATCATCGTCGTTATCGGCATAATCGCGGTCGCCACCGGCTTTGTCGATCTTCACGGCAAGAGCGGTTCGCTTCCAACGGTCAGTGTCAAGGGCGGCGAAGCGCCCGCCGTCTCGGCCGATGTCGGCAGCGTCGATGTGGGCACCAAAAACACGACGATCGATGTTCCGAAGGTCGAAACCACGAAGAAGACCATCGAAGTGCCGACGGTCGAAGTGAAAAAGGCGCACTGATGGTTCGGCCGGGCATCGGCGAGGTGGTCGCGGCGATCCTGCTGCCTCCGCTCGGCATTTACCTTGCGCGCGGTCTCGGCACGGAATTCTGGGTCGGTACGTTGCTGACCATCCTGTTCTGGATTCCGGGTGTGGTGTTCGCATTGGCGGCGGTGTTGCGACCCGGAGTGCTCGCGCGCGAGTGAGATGGAAGCGCGGGTGCGCTTTCCCGTTGCTCGCTCAGGCTCTAGGGGCCGCCACATGGCCTTCCCCCTGCCTCCGCCGATGCGTCTCGCGCTGGATCTTGCGGCGGAGGCCGCGGCAGCGGGCGAGGTGCCCGTCGGGGCCGTGATTACGCAGCGCGGCACGGTCGTTGCCACGTCCGCCAATATGATGCTTGCGGCGCGCGATCCGACGGCGCACGCCGAGATCGTGGCGATCCGCCGGGCGGCCGAGGCGCTCGGCACGGCCCGGCTCGACACCTGCGATCTGTGGGTCACGCTGGAGCCATGCGCAATGTGCGCGGGGGCGATCGCGCACGCCCGGATTGCACGGCTCTATTATGCGGCCGAGGATCCGAAGGGAGGCGCGGTGGCACACGGACCACGCTTCTTCTCGCAGCCCACCTGCCACCATCGCCCGGAAGTCTATCCGGGGATCGGGGCGGAGGAAGCGGGTGGCCAGCTCAGGGGCTTTTTTGCGGAACGGCGATGATCTCCCGCCGCGGCACCCGGAATGAATTCTAGTTCAGCATCATTCGGCTGTTACCGCGAGCGATCAGGCGGCCGATCGCGTCGAACAATTTGTTCATGGCTACCGGCTTCAGAATCACCTCGTCGGCGCCCTGATCGATACAATCGCGGCAGATATCGAGCGCTGTGTCGGCCGTGACGACGATAACCGGAACCGTCGCTTTATCGTCGGTGCGCGCGCGGATGTGACGAATGGCGGTCAAGCCGTCCATGCCCGGCATACGCAGATCCATCAGCACAATATCATATTGGTGCGAATCGATCATCTGGAGACCGATCTCGGCATCCTGGGCCTCGTCCATGGTCGCGCCGGCAACCGTCAGCATATCGCGAACCACGCGGCGATTCATCGCATCGTCCTCGACGAACAATATGTTCATCCCATTGTCTCCGCCCGGCCGTTCACGCCGCGATATCCCGGCTGGCGACCACTTCGCCATAGACTCTATTCAATTCAGTGAGAAGGTCGGGCGCGCTGATCGGTTTCGCGACCACATGGCCAACGCCCTGTTCGGCCAGGGCAGCGAGTAGCGCATGATCCGGATCGCGCCACAGCAAAGTGAAACGCGCGCCGCCGCTCGCACATGTCCGGGCGAGTTCGCCAGCCCCGGCAGGATCGAGGCCAAGCGCCGAGCCTTCGGCGATGACATGATCGACCCCGCTTGCCGCAAGAATCTCCAGCCCTCCGGCCACATCGATCGCGAACTGAATGCCGCCGCATTCGCCGCCGAGCAACGCGCGCATGATTCCCTGACCGAGCGGGTTGGGCTCGATCATCAGGAGTTCAGCCTCGCGGAGCGAGGTCGGCGCCGGTCGATCGGCGCTGGCGGTTTCAACCGCACCGCGCTCCAAGGGCAGATCCAGGGTGAAAGTCGATCCGGCGCCCAACATGCTGGAAACGGTTACATCACCCCCCATGGCGCGCGCAAGGCTCCGGCAGATTGCAAGCCCGAGCCCGGTGCCGCCATGACGGCGCGTTACGCCGCCATCGACCTGCTGAAACGATTCGAAAATATCCTCCAGCCGGTCCTTCGGAATGCCGATGCCGCTGTCGGCTATCCGGATGATCAGCCGCTCGCCGCGTTCATCCTCGCCGTCTTGCGCCAGAGATGTCAGCCGTACCTGGCCGCGATCGGTGAATTTGATCGCGTTCGACATCAGGTTGAAGATCACCTGGCGCAGCCGGACTTCGTCCGCGATGATTTTGGCGGGGCAATCTTCAAGCTCGAACTCGATTCCGATGCGCTTGGTCTCGGCCTGGCCGGTCCACACCTGAACCGCGTCGCCCAGCAGACGCTTCAGGTCCATTTCGCCTTTCTGGATGCGAAGCTCACCCGTCTCCATCTTGGCGACATCCAGGATATCGTCGACGAGCGCCTTCATCGTTTCGCCCGCGCCGTGCACAAGCTCGATCCGGCTGCGCAGCGACGGATCCAGCGAGCGGCCGGCAAGGATCACCTGGGTCATGCCGAGAATGCCGTTGAGCGGCGTACGGATTTCGTGGCTGGTGGTGGCGAGGAATTCGGTCTTCGCGGTGAGCGCCTTTTCGAGCGCGACATTGGTGGTGGTCAACGACGCATTGGCTTCGCGCACCTGATTGCGGCTGCGCCGGATCGAAAGGAACCCGATGAGCAACATTGTCGAGATGATCGCGGCAACAGAAAGCAGGCCCTGGGTGAGTGTGTTATGGAAACGAACCTGTGCTTCGGCCTGGTCGACGCGAAGTTCGCTAATCTTGTTTTCCTGATTAGCAAACTTGAACCGCGCATTCATCAATGCCGCACTTGTGGAGGCGGCCAATGCCCGAGCCTCGTCATCAAGTCGCTTGAATGCCTCGAGATGCTGGAGCGCCTTGCCACTTTGCCCGAGCTGACGATAAATTTCATAAGCAGTGTGATGGATGTCGCGCATCGGTATGGCCGCTTGCGTGTCGTCCGTTTCGGCAAAAGTGCGGGAGATAAGCGATGCCGCTTTATCGAGATGCCGACGCTTCAGTTCGATCAGTGCCTCAACGGCGTATAATGCGGGCCGCCGACTGGCGGCGGAGCCACTCAATGTAAGCGGAAAAGCACGAGCGAGGGTGCGTTCGGCTTCGTCAAGCTTTCCGAGCTGTGCCTGGGCGGATGCGATATTCTGCAGAATCCTGACCGCGAGAAGCGGGCTATCCAATTCGCGGGCAACGCCATAGGCGAGCTGATATTCCCTCTCAGCCCGCGCATACTTCCCCAGCCCAAAATACGCGATTCCATTGTTATTATGGGCGGAAATCAATAGCATTGGATCAAGAGAGTAAACGTCAATCGATTGCTGCTCATACTTGATGACGCTTTCGAAATCGCCTGCGTCAACATAGATTTGAGCTATACTTTGCAGAGCCACTGCCTGCCCGCGCAATTCGCGGGTACGCCCAAATACACGGAAGGCAGTTTGATAGTCTGACAGCGCACTCGGAACGTCGCCCAGCATTGCCGCCGCGCCACCACGCGCCATGAGCAATTTGCCTTGCAGAGGCGTTCCCGCAAAATAGCGCAGGGTCTTCGGCATCGATTCGCTGACGAGCGCCATCGCCTTTTTGGGCTCGTTAAGGCTTATTAACGACTCGGCCCGTAGCCAGTTGGAAGTCAAGAGATAGAGGGTTGCCTCGGCGGCATCCGCCCCCGCTGGCAGCAATTTGGGCAGACCCTCCGCCTCGGAGAGCGCCTCTTTCGGGTCGGAAATTAGCTTGGCATGGATCGCGGCGACACGCGCCTGAAACCCGTCAGCTTTGGCTGGTGATTGCGCGGCCGCGCCGGCGCACGAAAGCACCAGCGAAAAACTGAAGATGGCCCGAGCGAGCCTGCGCATTGAAACCCCTGCCTGTGGTCGCGATCACGCTACCAGCACGAGGTTAACGCTTTCGCACAATCACGCAAATATTGGCGCTGACTTTTTCGGACCTCGCCCCGAAGGCGCCCGGCGCAAAAAGGGCCGCGCGCTTTCAAGCGAGCGACCCCAAAAAACGCTTATAGGATTTCAGGCAGGGTTGACTGGACGAATGGAGTCAAATCCCGGGCTGACCGGACGGATCGAATCGAAACCAGGGTTAACTGGACGAATTGAATCAAATCCTGGGCTGACTGGACGAATGGAGTCAAAACCGGGGCTGACTGGGCGGATCGAGTCGAACCCCGGAGAAACCGGCCGAATTGAGTCGAAAGCGAATGCCGGCGCTGCAAGGCTCACTGCAGCCGCAGCCACACCCGTCGCAATACCGAAAACCTTGAGCGCTTTGAACATAACCCCTCCGTACGGCGGACGGCAGAATGCCTCGCCCCGACGGAGTGGTTACCGAATCGTAAACCTCTTTTCAAGTATTAT
>DATMIP010000309.1:0-18980 GCA_035554515.1 Sphingomonas sp.
AGCCTGCACCAAGAAGCATCACGGCCTGGATGGATCCCGCCAGCAGCCAGCGCCTCTTCCGCGAAGGTCGATTCGCCGTAAAATCCACAGATTTTTCTATAGCGCGGTCGATTTCAAGCATGTGTCCCACCTCCCCCGGGCAGGCGTCGCAAATCGTCGACCATAAACGGTCGCTCTTATTGAGACGTCGCTTATTTCTGCGGTAATAAAATGCTTATCGACCGAGGTTATGCTTGATCCATATTCGAGTCAATTGAGCGTTTACACTGAAATGGTGCGATGATTCCGCCAAGGATTATTGGTGGTTACTAAGTTGAGATCGTGTAAGTTTATGATTCGGTGTCATTATCGGGAAATGGCGAAAACAGGAAACCGCCAATTCGGTCTTAATCATCGCTCACCCATGAATCCCGGACGCGCGATCCAATATCCGTTCCCCGCAAAGCGGTTATCCTCGAGACCCGCTTCCGGCGCTGCCCGATCGTGCGGGCGGGGGCTGGTTTTTCGGCCAATCCAATATGGATCGAGCGGGCGCGTGCAGCCTTGTTTCCGCCGTCATCCGCTCTAGATTTGATCGGCGGGGCTTATGAGGTGAAGCGATGATCGTCGCCGGAACCCACGACACAACGCTGGTCATTCTCTCCATCCTGATCGCCATGTTCGCGTCCTATACGGCGCTCGACCTTGCGGGGCGCGTACGTGCATGGACGGGCTGGGTCAGGCGTTTGTGGCTGACGATGGCGGCGGTCGCGATGGGCGGCGGCATCTGGTCGATGCATTTCGTGGCGATGCTCGCGTTCAAAGTGCCGAGCATGACGGTAAGCTACGATCCCGGGCTCACCATCTTGTCATTGCTGGTTGCAATCGTCGTGACCGGGGCCGCCTTCGTGGTGATGAGCCAGTCGCGGGGCTCGCTGGGGCTGCTCCTCGCGGCGGGCATGTTCATGGGGCTCGGCGTCGTCGCCATGCACTATATGGGCATGGCGGCGATGCGGATGACGGCGGATCTGCGCTATGACCGCCTTTGGCTTGCCACATCTATCCTGATCGCGGTCGGCGCTGCGACGGCAGCGTTATGGCTCGCCGCACGCAATACATACCCGGCCGAACGAGCCGTTGCGGCCATCGTGATGGGCTTCGCCATTGCCGGCATGCATTATGCGGGCATGCGCGCCGCCATCTTCCGGGCGCATCCGGGCGTGGACATGGCGGAGGGTCTGTCGAGCATCAACCAGATGGCGCTCGCGGTCGCGGTTTCCGCCACTACCTTCACGATCTTATTCCTCTCCTGGGCGGCGGCCATGTTCGACCGCCGCCTGGCCCTGCTCGCGCAGCGCGAGGCGGAAGCCCTAGTCGAGAGCGAGGAGCGCTTCCGCTCGCTCTATCGTGGGACGCCGCTGCCGCTTCAGTCGCTCGATCGCGAAGGGAGAATCGAGCAGGTCAGCAACGCCTGGCTCGATCTGACCGGTTATGATGAAGCGGAAGTGCTCGGCCGCCCGTTCGCCGATTTCCTGACCAAGGCGGCCGCCCGGCAGCTGCTGGAAACCGACTGGCCTAAGCTCATCGAACAGGACGGCTTGGACCCACGCGAATATCGCATCGTCACCAAGGACGGCGGCTATCGTGATATCGTCTCGACGATAAAGATCGAACGCGACGCCGATGGAGCCTTCATCCACGTCCTTGGCGGCCTTACCGACGTGACCGAACATCGCCATGCCGAGGAAGCGTTGCGCCAGGCACAGAAGATCGAGGCAATCGGCCAGCTCACCGGAGGCATCGCGCATGATTTCAATAATCTGCTCGCGGTGGTGGTCGGCAATCTCGAATTGCTGCGCAAGCATCTGTCCGACGATCCGAAAGCTATGCGCCTAGTGGACAGCGCGCTTGAGGGTGCGCATCGCGGGGCGTCATTGACGCAGCGCCTGCTTGCTTTTGCCCGCCGCCAGGACCTGCGCCCCGCCGCGGTCGACGTGCCGGGGCTGGTTCGCAGCATGACCGATTTGCTGCAGCGCTCGCTCGGCCCGGCGGTGCGTGTCCAGACCCATTTCCCGCTCAACCTGCCTTCCGCGCAGGTTGATGCCAACCAGCTCGAAATGGCCTTGCTCAACGTGGCCGTCAACGCTCGCGATGCCATGCCGCAGGGCGGGACGCTTGATATTTCGGCGGAGGAGGCGATCGTCGATCCGGGGAGTGAAGATGGTCTGGCACCGGGCCGCTATCTGTGTCTGAGTTTGACCGACACCGGTATGGGGATGGATGCGGAAACCCTCGCCCGCGCCGTCGACCCGTTCTTCACCACCAAGGGGGTCGGCAAGGGCACCGGGCTCGGCCTGTCGATGGTGCAGGGCCTGGCCGCCCAATCGGGCGGCAAGCTCCTGCTCAGGAGTGATCCCGGCAAGGGAACCGGGGTTGATCTCTATCTCCCGGTGGCAGGCCTCGAGCGCCGCGAGCAGCCCGTAACCGCGCTGTCGCCCGAGCCCGGACCGCTGCGGTCCATTCTGGTCGTGGACGATGACAGGCTTGTGCTGGCCAACACCGCCGCCATGCTCGAGGATCTTGGCCACGAGCTGCGCCTCGCCGGATCGGGAGAAGACGCGCTGGCGCAGATCGACGAGGGCCTCCGCCCGGATCTGCTACTGACCGACCAGCTCATGCCCAGCATGACCGGCCTGCAGCTGATCCAGGCTGCCCGGCAACGCCTGCCCGACCTCAGATGCCTGCTTATGAGCGGTTTTGCCGAGTTCCGCGCCGAAGAGGCGGAGAACCGGCAGGTGCTGGCCAAACCCTTCACGCAGGCGCAGCTCGCGGGAGCGGTGCGCGAAGCCACCGGGTCGGCACGCGTGATCCAGCTCCGCCGGCATCGGTGAGCCCTATCCAGCCGCGGTCCGACGGCATCCATCCATTCCTCGGCGGCGGTTATGCGAAATGCCCGCCGAAGGGCCCGTAAGGTTGCCCCTCCGCCTTTGGCCTCCTAAAGCCGCGCCGCTATGGCCCAGCCGATCATCATCGCCGTTCCGAAAGGGCGCATCCTTGCCGAGGTGATGCCTTTGTTCGCGCGCGCCGGAATCGAACCCGAGCCGGCATTCGCGGATGCGGACAGCCGCGCGCTGCGCTTTTCCACCAACCGCGCGGACATCGGCCTGATCCGCGTACGCGCGTTCGACGTCGCAACCTTCGTCGCCCATGGCGCGGCACAACTCGGCATAGTCGGATCGGACGTGTTGATGGAGTTTGATTATTCGGAACTCTACGCGCCGGTCGACATGGGGATCGGCCATTGCCGGCTGAGCGTGGCCGAGCCGCGCGCGCTGGCCGAACAGGACGATCCGCGCAGCTGGAGTCATGTCCGCGTCGCCACCAAATATCCCAACCTCACGCGCCGCCATTTCGAAGCGCGCGGGGTGCAGGCCGAATGCGTCAAATTGAACGGCGCGATGGAGATCGCGCCCGTGCTCGGCCTATCCAGCCGGATCGTCGATCTCGTCTCGTCAGGGCGCACGCTCGCCGAAAACGGACTGGTCGAGGTCGAGACGATCGCACAGGTCTCCGCCCGGCTGATCGTCAACCGCGCCGCCTTCAAGACGCGCGCGAAGGAAGTCCTGCCGCTGATCGAGGCCTTCCGCGAAGCGGCCGCGGCGCCCCGTGCGGCTTGACGTCACCAACCTTCCCAGCGGCTTGTGGGAGGGGGCGATTCAGCCAGCTCCGTTCGGGCTGAGCCTGTCGAAGCACCGTCATTCTCCTCGGCAGACGCGAAAGGCACGACGGCCCTTCGACGAGCTCAGGGCGAAGGTGGCGAAGATGGCCGCCCCCCTCGCGGGAGCGAAGGCATGATCCGGCTCGACAGCGCCGCCGCCGACTTCGCATCCGCTTTCGCCGCACTCGTAGACGCGCGACGCGAGGCGGATGCCGACGTGTCGCGCACCGCTGCGATGATCGCGGCGGTGCGCGACACGGGCGATTCGGCGCTCAAGGATTATACCGCGCGCTTCGACAACCACGATCTTGACGCGACCGGCTGGGACGTGAGCAAGGCCGAACGCCGCGCCGCGCTCGAGGGCCTCGATAGGGAATTGCGCGAAGCGCTCGAACTCGCCGCCGCGCGCATCGCTGATTACCATGCGGCACAGAAGCCGGCCGACCGTGACATGACCGACGCGCTGGGTGTCCGCCTGGGAGCCCGCTGGAGTGCGGTCGATGCTGCCGGTCTTTACGTACCGGGCGGGCGGGCGGCTTATCCCTCGACCGTGCTGATGAACGCGATTCCCGCGCGCGTCGCGGGGGTCGCTCGCGTGGCGATGGTCACGCCGACGCCCAATGGCGAGATCAACCCGCTCGTGCTTGCCGCTGCCGAGATTGCCGGCGTCGACGAGATATACCGCATCGGCGGCGCGCACGCCGTCGCCGCGCTCGCCTTCGGGACGGATCGCATCAGCCCGGTCGATGTCATCGTCGGGCCGGGCAACGCCTGGGTCGCCGAGGCCAAGCGTCAGCTTTACGGTGTGGTGGGTATCGATATGGTCGCAGGCCCGTCGGAGATCGTGGTCGTCGCCGATGGCGCCAACGATCCCGCCTGGATCGCCGCCGATCTGCTCAGCCAGGCCGAGCATGATCCGTCGAGCCAGTCGATCCTGTTTACCGACGATGCCGCCTTTGCCGATGCGGTCGAGGCTGCCGTTCAGGCGCAGCTCGCGACACTCGCGACGGGCAACACCGCTGCGATTGCGTGGAACGAGCATGGCGCGGTGATCGTCGTGCCGACTCTCGACTCCGCGATGCCGCTGGTCGATAGGCTGGCGCCCGAGCATCTGGAGCTGGCGGTCGATGCGCCCGATGCCCTGTTCGACAAGGTTCGCCACGCGGGATCGGTCTTCCTGGGCCGTCACACCCCGGAGGCGATTGGAGATTATGTTGCCGGACCCAATCATGTCCTCCCGACCGGACGCCGTGCGCGTTTCGCCTCGGGCCTTTCGGTGCTCGATTTCATGAAGCGCACGAGTTTCATCGCCTGCAGCCCCGCGAGCCTCGCCGCGATCGGCCCCGCCGCTGTCGCTCTGGCCAAGGCGGAGGGCCTGCCCGCCCATGCCGCGTCCGTGGCGATTCGCCTGTGACACGCGGCACGGCCCGCTCCCAATCGCGTTCCGCTGCTCGCCTCGCCGCGGTGCAGGCGCTCTATCAGCAGGAGATGGAGGGCACGCCGCTCGCGCGTCTGCTCGATGAGTTTCACCAGCACCGGCTCGGCAAGACAATCGAGGATGTCGAATATGCCGATGCCGAGGTGGACTTCTTCGACGATATCGTACGCGGGGTCGATGCCCGCCGGGAGGAGATCGACGCGCGCGTCACCGCCCGGCTGAGCACGGGGTGGAACCTCGCGCGCCTCGATCGCCCGATGCGCGCGATCCTGCGCGCCGGCGCCTATGAGCTGATTGCCCGGGCCGACGTGCCCACCGCGAGCGTGATCAGCGAATATGTCGATGTCGCCGATGCTTTTTACGACAAGCGCGAGATCGGCTTCGTCAACGGCCTGCTCGACGCGTTGGCGAAGGACGTGCGGGTTTAAAGCCAATTCGTCATGCCAGCGCAGGCTGGCATCTCGTGCGGCTCCAGCGATGCGGTCGCGATCATCTCCTGAGACCCCAGCCCGCGCTGGAGTGACGATCATATTGAAACTCAAGCCGCCAGCGGTGCCTTGGGCTCGACGCGCTCCGCGCTGACAATGGCGTCCGCCGCGCGCAGGGCAGCGATGATACGCATCAGATGGCCGACATCGTGCACCTCGACCGTAACGATGAAGGTGTGGAAGCTCTGATCGCGCTCGGCGAGGCTGATGTTGACGATATTGGCGCCCTGCGTGCCAAGGATCCCCGCCATCACCCCCAGCGCGCCGGGCTGGTTGCGCACGATCACGGATAGGCGCGCGGTGCCCCCGTCGCTGCCGTCGCCCCATGCCAGATCGACCCAGTCGGCCTCGGGCGCGGCCTGCAAGACGGGGCATTCGATCACATGCACCTCGACCGCGGCGTCGGGCCGGCGCACGCCGACGATACGGTCCCCCGGCACCGGCGTGCAGCACGGAGCAAGCGTGAAGGCGACGCCTGGCGTCAGGCCTTTCATCGAGATCGCGCTCAACTGCGACGGGCGGACATTGCCGGCAAGTTCGCCGGTCGACCCTGGCATGAGCGCTTCCATCACCTGCGCGTCGGTCAGCGTTCCGCGCGCGATATTCTCCATCATGCGATCGGCATCGGGCAGCTTCAGCCGTTTGAGCGCCTCCTTCAGCGCCTCGGGGCCGAGCTGCGCGGGCAGCCGCGCGATGATTGCTTCGTAAAAACGCCGGCCGAGCGCGACCATCTCGGCATTTTCCTTCTGGCGCACGAACCGCCTGATCTTGGCGCGCGCCTTGCCGGTCGCGGCGAAGCCCATCCATGCCGCCTGCGGCTCCTGGGCCTTGGAGCGCAGGATCTGGACCTGGTCTCCATTCTTGATTTCGCTGCGCAGCGGCACGACCCGCCCATTGATTTTCGCACCGACCGTCTGGTCACCCAGATCGGTATGGACCGCATACGCAAAATCGACCGGGGTTGCTCCCTTGGGCAACTGGATCAGTTCACCCTGCGGCGTGAACGCGAAGATGCGATCCTGGTACATCGCCATCCGCGTATGTTCGAGCAGCTCTTCGGGGCTGGCGGCATGATCCAATATTTCGACGAGATCGCGGATCCAGCGCGAATTGACGTCGGGCTGGATCATCCCGCCGGCCTTGTACGCCCAGTGCGCGGCCACGCCATATTCGGCTTCGGCGTGCATCTTGGCGGTACGGATCTGGATTTCGATGCGCACCCGCTCGTGGTGCATCACCGCGGTGTGGAGCGAGCGATAACCGTTGCGCTTGGGCGTCGAGATATAATCCTTGAAGCGCCCGGGCACCATCGGCCAGCGCTCATGCAGCAGGCCGAGCGTGCGGTAGCATTGCTCATTTTCATCGACGAGTACGCGGAACGCCATCACGTCGGACAATTGTTCGAAACTGATGTGGCGTTCGGTCATCTTGCGCCAGATCGAATAAGGGTGCTTCTCGCGTCCCTCGACCTCGGCCTTGATCCCCTTCTGGCCCAGCAGCAGCCTTATGCCCGAAGCGATGCGCGCGACCTGGTCTCCTCCGCCCTCCTTGAGCTGGGCAAGTCGCTTCGCGATTGAATCATAAGCGTCGGGCTCAAGCTCGGCGAAGGCGAGCGTCTGCATCTCCTTCATGAATTCATACATGCCGATCCGCTCGGCCAGCGGAGCATAGATATCCATCGTTTCGCGCGCGATGCGGCGGCGCTTTTCTTCCGAAGGGATATGCTTGAGCGTCCGCATATTGTGGAGCCGGTCGGCGAGCTTGACGAGCAGCACGCGGATATCGTCGGACATGGCGAGCAGGAATTTGCGCAGATTCTCCGCGGCGCGTTCATTGTCGCTCTGCGCCTCGATCTTGCTGAGCTTGGTGACCCCGTCCACCAGCCGCGCGACCGAGGGCCCGAACGTCTTCTCGATCTGCTCGGGGGTGGCCAGCGTGTCCTCGACCGTATCGTGCAGGATCGCGGTCGCGATCGTCTCGTCGTCGAGGTGGAGATCGGTCAGAATCCCCGCCACTTCGATCGGATGGCTGAAATAAGGGTCGCCATTGGCGCGTTTCTGCGATCCGTGCGCGGCCATCGAGAAGACATAGGCACGATTCAGCAACGCCTCATCGGCGGAAGGATCGTAGCCAAGAACCCGATCGACCAGCTCATATTGACGCAGCATTCCTCAAGATGGGGGTTCGGACGCGTCTAAGGCAAGCTTTTAGGTTCAGAATCGTCGGGGGAGGCCCTCGCGGTCATCGCGAGGAGCGAAGCGACGAAACAATCCAGCGACCGCACCAGATTGCTTCGCTCCGCCCGCACCGCCGGGATATTTGCGCAGCGCGATCGACTGAGTGATGACGAATTTCCCATAATGCCAATGCGAATTGTTCGCAATAAGGTTGACGTTGCGAACGACTCTCATTAGCGAGCCATCATCGAGGCGAAATGATCGCCCGTTGCGTAAGGGACATGATGGCACGCTTCGTCGAAACCGCACCGTCCGACTGGGCCCGGCCCGCCTTTCTGGCGCTCTCATGCGTGGGCTTTGTCTCGTCGGCGCATGCTGCCTCTGAAGATGCTTTGGACAGCGATGCGTCCATGCATGACGTCACGATCGTGGGCCACGCCGAAGAGGCGCCAGCCAACATCAAGCTCACTGCGCGCGTGATCGATACGCCGCGCTCGATAACAATCCTGCCCGAAACCCTCATTCGCGACACGGGATCGGCCACCCTGGTCGATGCGCTTCGCACGGTCCCGGGCATCACCTTCGGTGCGGCCGAAGGCGGCAACCCGATCGGCGACCGCCCTTTCATCCGCGGCTTCGACAGCCAGGGGTCGACCTATCTCGACGGCGTGCGCGACATCGGCGCGCAGACCCGCGAGATTTTCGCGGTCGAGCAGATCGAGGTGGTCAAGGGATCGGACAGCGTGCTCGGCGGGCGCGGTTCGGCCGGCGGAACGCTCAACATCATATCCAAGCTGCCCAGGCTGCGCGATTTCGCCACGGGCGATTTGAGCTTCGGCAATGCCGATTACAAACGCGTCACCTTTGACGTGAACCGCAAGCTATCCGACATGATTGCGGTCCGGATCGAGGGCCTGTGGCACGATCAGGACGTCGCGGGCCGCGACGCGATCTGGCAGAAAAGGTGGGGCGTCGCGCCGTCGATCACGATCGGCCTCGGCACGCCAACGCGGCTGACGGCGGCTTACTACCACCTGCATACGAACGAATTGCCCGACAGCGGGCTGCCTTATACCTATGTTTGCACCGCCACGGTCTGCAACGCGCCCGCCGGAGACTTCGTCCTGTCCGAGCCGGTACATCATGTCACCACGCTTGGCGGCGTCACGGGCACCGTGCCGTATTCGACCTTTTACGGGCTGAGGGACCGCGACTTCCGCAAGTCCAATACCGATCAGTTCACGTTGCGGTTCGAACATGACCTCACGCCGAATATCACGATCCGCAACACCGCGCGCTTCAGCCATACCTGGCAGGGCTATATCTTCCTGCTGCCCGACGATTCGACGGGCAATGTCGTCGGCACGACCGCGACCAACAGTACGACCGACGGCGTCACCAAATTCACCAATGGCGGCTATGTCTGGCGGCGCGGCAATACACGCGCCGGCGTCACCAACAGCCTGATCGACCAGACCGATCTCACCGCCAAGTTCGAAACCGGCCCGTTCAGGCACAGCATCGCTGCCGGTTTCGAATTTTCGAGCGAGGATGCGCGCCGCGGCACCTATATCGAGGCGACCGGCTCGACCATCAGTCCGCGCTGCAACACGACCACGGTCGCGCTTTATTATTGCACGTCGCTGTTCAATCCGAACCCGAACGATCCGTGGGTCAATTATGTCAACGACACCTCGACCGTGCGGACGCCGATTGTCCGCAGCCCGGCCTATCAGGATATTATCAATACCGGCATCACCCGCGCAGCCTATCTGTTCGATTCAGTCTCGTTCGACGATTGGCTGATCGGCAATTTCGGGGTGCGGTATGACGACTTCACCTCGACCGTACGGCCGAGCCGCGCCACACCGACCTCGCCGGCGATCGAACTGCGCCGCACCGACAAGGATTGGAGCTATCAGGCCGGGCTCGTCGCCAAGCCGACCAAGGACACCAGCCTCTATCTTTCCTACGCGACCTCCACGACCCCGCCCAACAGTCTGCTCGGCGAAGGCCAGGAGCAGAATTCGGTCGGCACCACGATCACGCCGCTGCTCGATCAGCTCAAGCCCGAAAAGACGCGTTCGTTCGAAGCCGGCGCCAAGGCCGATATTCTCCAGGGGCAGCTTTCGCTGACCGCCGCCATATTCCGCACCGAGAGCGACAATGCGCGCGTCTCGATCGACGCCAGCACCGTCGCCTTCATCGGCAAGAAGCGCGCCGACGGAATCGAACTGAGCTTCAACGGCCGCATCGCCAAGGGCTGGACGTTGTTCGGCGGTTATTCCTATCTCGACGCCACGATCCGCGAGGCCGGGCTCACAGCGCTTACCGCCGCTGCAGTATCGGGAAGGGCGGCGCAGGTCGTCTATGTGCCGTCGGTCAATACGGGCAAGCGCTTCCCGCAGACCGCGAAAAACAGCTTCACCATCTGGAGCGGCTACGAGGCTGACAAATTCTCGGTCGGAGGCGGCGCTTTCTATACGAGCCGCGTCTATGGCGGTTATTCGGACAATCGCACCGCGGTGCAGAATGGCGCGGGCATCGTGACGATCACCCCTGCGACGACGGTACTGGCACGGTCGATCCCGAGCTATTGGCGGTTCGATGCCCGCGCCGCCTACAAGCTGACCCAGAATATCGACCTCAGCGTCAATGTGCAGAACCTGACAAACAAGCGCTATTTCAGCCAGGCTTACGCAAGCCATTATGCCACGGTCGCTCCCGGACGGACCGTGTTCGGCACGCTCAGCGTCCATTATTGATGTACGGCGCGTCCCAAACCAGCGCACCGCTTTCCGGCGGAAGCCCGGGAACCAGCGTGACGACGATCGATGCCCTCAACGCGCTCGGCCCGGAGGAGATTGCACGCCGCCTGTCGGGCCCGCGCGCGCAGGTCGCCACTTTCGTCCGCGCTGCGGCGGAGGCCGGATCGGCCGAAGCCCAGGCGCGGCTGGGGCAAATGTTGCTCGATGGCGACGGTTTGCCGCAGGATTCGCGTGAGGCCTTCGCATGGTTCGAGCGCGCTGCCCGCGCCGGGCACCTCGAAGCGGCCAATATGGTCGGGCGTTGCCACGATCTCGGCTGGGGCACGCCCGTCGACAAGGGGAAGGCCGCGGCATGGTTCAGGCAGGCGGCCGCGCGCGGATTGACCTGGGCCAAATATAATTACGCAACCTTGCTTGCGCTCGGCCAGGGCGTACCTGAGGATAAAGCGGCCGCGCTCGCCCTCTTGCGAGAGGCTGCGGCGGAGGGCAATGCCAAAGCCTGGAATTTCGTGGGCAGCTTCCACGAGGATGGCTGGGCGGTCGCGCGCGATATGACCGAGGCCGCGCGCTGTTATGCCATCGCGGCAACCGGCGGCGATTTCCGCGGCCAGTTCAACCATGGCAGGATGTTCGCGATCGCGGGGCTGGCCGAGCAAGCGCTTTCCTGGATGGAACGGGCATGGGATGGCGGCAATTCCCGCTTCCGGGCGCAAATGGTGGAATTCCTTCTAGCGCAGGGCGAACCGTATCGCTCGTCGATCGGACAATTTGAGCGGCGCGCATGATCGTCATTCCCAACCTGATCGACGCCGAAACGCTGCGATCGATGCGCGCGCGGCTGGATGCGGCGAGCTGGATCGACGGCAACGCCACGTCGGGCCATCAATCGGCGCTGGCGAAACATAACCGCCAACTGGCGGAGGGAGACCCGGAGGGCAAAGCTTTGGGGGACATGGTGCTCGACGCGCTGGCCCGAACCCCCTTGTTCATCGCAGCAGCCCTCCCGCTCAAAATCTATCCGCCTTTGTTCAATTGCTACGGGGTCGGCGAGGGATTCGGCGACCATGTCGACAGCGCGGTGCGGATCCGCGGCGGCAGCGATTTCCGTATCCGGAGCGATCTGTCGGCCACCCTCTTCCTGAGCGATCCCGACGAATATGACGGCGGCGAACTGGTCGCCGAGGGTGAGGCTCCGGTCAAACTCCCTGCAGGCGATATGCTGCTCTATCGTGCGTCGAGCGTGCATCGCGTGATGCCGGTCACGCATGGCATACGCCGGGCCAGCTTCTTCTGGATCCAGAGCATGGTCCGCGATGCCGATGCGCGCGCCATCCTGTTCGAGCTCGACCGATCGATCCAGGAGCTGAGTGCAAGCGTCGGTCCGGGCGCGGCCGCACTGGTTCGGCTCACTGCTACCTATCACAATCTGCTCCGCCGCTGGGCCGAGCTCTGACGAGGCGATGATGACGAAAGTGCAGCTGCGCGCGCTATGGTTTCAAGTCCACAAGTGGATAGGTCTCCTGCTCGCAATCATCCTGATCCCGCTGTCGCTGACCGGGTCGCTGCTGGTCTGGGACGGGCCGCTCGATCGCCTGCTGCGACCTGCGCATCATGTCGACGCGGGCCCCATCGCTTTACCCCCGTCCGCCTATGTCGCGGCCGCCAGGGGGGCGCTGCCGTCGGGAAGCCGGATCACCAGTCTCGTGATCGGGGAGGGGCCGGTGATGGTCACCGCCATGCCGCCCCAGGCGGGCCAGATACCCGGCCCCCCGCAGCGGATCGCGGCATGGATCGATCCTGCGACAGGGCGCGTCATCGATAGCGGCCCGACCACCAGCCCGTTGCTCCGCTGGTCGCACGTCTTCCACGGCAGCCTGCAAATTCCGGGATCGGGGCGCGCGGTGGTGGGCTGGCTGGGAGTGGCGATGCTGATTTCGTCGCTGACCGGAATCTGGCTTTGGTGGCCGCTGACCGGAAGCGTCACGCGCGGCTTCCGCTGGAAACGCCAACCCACGATCAACGCCAATCTCCATCATCTGGCCGGCTTCTGGATTTCGCTGCCGCTCGCCATATTGTCGCTGACCGGCGTGATCATCGCCTGGCCGCAAATGATGGGGAGCGGCGGGATGCGCCGCCCGATGGCAATCCCGCTCGCCAGTCCGCATCTGACGATCGATCAGGTGCTGGCTGCTCCCGCAAAGTCTCCCGCGACGATATCCTGGCCAACCGACAAGGACGGCGCATGGACCGTGTCCGGCGGAAGCGCGGGATCGGTCAAAGTTGCCGATGATTCGGGAATGGTCGCGCCCGCCGATCCCGCGGCGTCGCGCGATCGGCCGCGGCCCTTTTACCGCCGGCTCCACGACGGCGGTAACATGGGCCTCGTCTGGCAAATCGTCATCTTCCTCGGTGGAATTGCTCCGGCCCTGTTGGGCGTGACCGGCATCATCATGTGGCTGCGGACGCGCACATGGCGCGGCGACGTCGCGCGCAGGCAGGCGGCCACCCACCCTGGAAGCATGCCGTTCAAGGACCGATAACCCGCACCGGCCACGTTGCGTCCCGCATGGAAAGCGGAATTCATTCCGTTTAGGAACGGGCCGCATGCCCGCCCAAGCCGCTTCCATTTCCAATCCGCGCCGCTCGATCCCGAAGGGCATGAGCTTCGCATCCTGGACGGCAGCCGATGGCTGGCCGTTGCGGAGCTTTTCCTGGCCCCGGCGCGACGCGGCGCGCGGGAGCATATTGTTCCTTGGCGGACGCGGCGACTTCGTCGAAAAATATCTGGAGGCGCTGGCGCATTGGCATGCGCAAGGCTGGGATCTCGCCGGATTCGACTGGCGCGGGCAGGGTGGATCGGGGCGCCTGCTCTCCGATCCGTTGATCTGCCACCAGATCGATTTCGATCCGCTCGTGGACGATCTCGCTGCCTTCGTTCGCCAGTGGAAGGCAGCGGCCGCCGGCCCGCATGTGATCGTCGCCCATTCGATGGGCGCCCATCTTACGCTTCGCATGCTGGCGCGCGGTGAGCCGGTCGATGCCGTCGTGCTGGCATCGCCGATGGTCGACATACGCGTGAAGGGGATACCCGGCTGGCTACTCGGCGCGATCGCCGCCATCGTCGGCCGGCTCGGCATGGCCGAACGGCGTATCTGGCGGCGCGATATAGGCGATGTCGGCGGACGCATGACCTCGTGCCCCGAACGCCGCGCCGACAAAGCGTGGTGGAAAGCAGCGTCGCCCGAAATCGCTTCGGGCGTGCCGAGCTGGCAATGGATGCATGCCGCACGCGTTTCGATCCGTCGCCTATGTCCGGCCGACCTGCGATCGATCGCCACCCCTGCTCTCATCCTGATGTCCGAGCGCGACCCGGTCGTCGATGTCCGTGCGATCCAGCGTCTCGCCGAAATTCTACCCCACGCCGAATCGATGTGCATGCCCGGCGGTGGGCACGAATTGCTGCGCGAGGCCGACCATCGGCGCCTGCCCGTTTTCGCGCGGATCGATAGCTTCCTCGACAAACTGGCGGCAGATAACCCGCCCTGACGGCCATCATCGCGAGCCGCACAGCGGCGAAGCGATCCAGATCGACGATCCCGATCTGGCAGCGCAGGATCGCTTCGCTATGCCCGCGGTGACGTTGAGATCCGATCCGACATCAACGGCGGGCAAGCTGTACGTCGGTGCGATCGGCCAGCGCGCGCCGGATATCCGGATTGGCCGAGCGCGCGACGATTTCGTTCATGCAGCGGCGCTCTTCGGCGCTGGTCAGGTCTTCACACAGGCGCGCGGCGCCCTTTTCGACGCGGGCGAGCAATTGCGCGCGGCCGTTGGCGCTATTCATGTCGAGATCGGCGTAATAGATATGATAGCCGTCATTGCCGATCTTCCAGCTGCCCGTGCGCGGAACGCTGGCGGTGGCCGAAGCGGCGATGGAGGCGAAGGCGGCGAGAGCGAAAAAGGTCTTCATGGCGTAATCCCCTTTACTGGGCGGCAGCAGCGCCGCGACGAAGATGGGAATGCGGCAAAGGCGGGCTGATCGGGAGGATGAGGAAGTTCCGAACGCCTGATGAAATGCTGATCATGTGCTGATGAAGGGGGTTTTTAGCTATCATCGATACGCTGCAGATCGATCTGGCGCATACTGCCGATTTCCGTATCGGACGCCTCGCGGTACGTCCCTCGATGCGCCAGCTCGTCCGCGACGATGGCAAAAGCGAGGTGCTCGAGCCGCGGGTGATGCAGGTGCTGATCGCGCTCGCACGCGCCGAGGGCAATATCGTTTCGCGCGACGACCTGACCCGCAGCTGCTGGGAGGATCGAATTGTCGGCGAGGACGCGATCAACCGCGTCATCTCGCGCCTGCGCCGCGTCGCGGGGGGAATCGGCGCCGGCTCGTTCAGGATCGAGACCGTGACCAAGGTCGGCTATCGCCTTGCCGCCGAACGGGCCGGTAGCGATGCCCATCCGACGGCGGGCTTGCGCACGCCGCGGACGCGCCGGGCGCTCATTGTCGGCGGCGCGACCGTCGCGCTTTCGGCCGCCGCCGGCGGGGCATGGTATTGGCCGCGCCACACGGCCCGGCATGCCGCCGATCCGCAATTGGTGGCTTTGCTCGAACAGGCGCTCGGCGCCTTGCGCCAGGATACGCACGAGGGCCAGACCCAGGCGATCGGCCTGTTGCGGCGGCTGGTGGCGGAACAGCCCGATTACGCCGACGGCTGGGGCGCGCTGGCGATGACCTACGCCTTTATCGCCCATTATCGCGCGAGCACGGAAAGCGCCGTGATCCGCGCGCGGGCCAACGCGGCGGCGGATCGCGCAGAGGCGCTCGAGCCGGGTAATGCCTATGCTCTGGTCGCGCGCGGCAATGTGCTCCCCCGCCGCCGCAATTGGCGCATCAGCGAACTGGCCCTGCGGCGGGGGCTGAAGCAGCATCCCGGCAATGCGGAGCTGCTCTTCACGCTGGCGCTCACGCTCGGGAGCGTCGGACGCGATGGCGAGGCAGCGCCGCTGCTGGATCGTGCCCGACGCCAGGGTCCGCCAAATCCCGCTCTATATTTCCGTGAGATCGTCTCGCTGTGGACCGCCAACCGGCTCGAAGAAGCCGATCAGCTGATGGATGATGCCAGCGAACTTTACCCGAGCCATTTTGCGATCTGGTTCGCCCGCGTCTACATCATGATGTATTCGGGGCGCGCTGCGGCAGCATTGGCCATGATCGAAAATGTCGACGGCCGCCCGACCGGCATTCCCTCGGACGAGTTCGAAAATGTCGGCCTGGTCGTGCGCGCGATCGCTTCGCGCAACGTTGATGACATTGATCGCGCCATGCCGGTCTGGCGTGCCCGCGCCCATACCGGCGCGGGCCTAGCCGAAAATGCGATCCAGTTCGCATCCTTCCTCGGCCGGCTGGACGATGCCTTCACCATCGCCGGGTCCTATTATTTCAACCGGCCCTTTGCGGTGCCCGAGATCCGTTTCAACCGCGAACAGGCCACCTATACGCCACCGGCGGAGCGCCTCACCAGCTTCCTCTTCAACCCAGCGACCGCCGCAATGCGCGCCGACCCCCGCTTTGGACCGCTCGTGGCCGAGCTCGGGCTGGAACATTATTGGCGCGAGGCCGGCGTGCTCCCCGATTACCGCCGGACCTGATCCATTTTGCTTGGGTTTCGCGCCTCGAATCCCTATATCCTCGCTATGGCAACAACCCCCGAAGAAAATGCGTACGGCGCCTCGTCGATCAAGGTGCTGAAGGGTCTCGACGCGGTGCGCAAGCGCCCCGGAATGTATATCGGCGATACCGACGACGGTTCGGGCCTCCATCATATGGTGTTCGAGGTTTCGGACAATGCGATCGACGAGGCGCTGGCCGGGCATTGCGACAGGATCGTCATCACGCTCAATCCCGACGGATCGGTATCGGTCGAGGATAATGGCCGGGGCATTCCGACCGGAATCCACGAGGAGGAAGGCGTGTCGGCTGCCGAGGTCATCATGACCCAGCTCCATGCGGGCGGCAAGTTTGAGAACACCTCCGACGACAATGCCTACAAGGTGTCGGGCGGGCTCCACGGCGTGGGCGTGTCGGTCGTCAACGCGCTCAGCGAGTTCCTCGATCTCACGATCTGGCGCGACGGCGAGGAGCATTATATGCGCTTCGCCCATGGCGACGCCGTCGCCCCGCTCAAGGTCGTCGGCACCGCCGAACCGGGCAAGAAGGGTACGCGCGTCACCTTCCTGCCGAGCCCCGCCACTTTCAAAATCCTCGAATTCGATTTCGAGAAGCTCGAACATCGCTATCGCGAGCTCGCTTTCCTCAATTCGGGCGTGCGCATCTTCCTGGTGGATGCGCGCCACGCCGAACGCGTCGAGCATGAATTATTCTACGAAGGCGGGATCGCCGCATTCGTCAAATATCTCGACCGCACCAAATCGCCGCTCTTCCCCGAGCCGATCTCGGTCAGCGGCCAGCGCGACGATATCGGGATCGAGGTCGCGCTCGAATGGAACGATTCCTATTACGAACAGACGCTCTGCTTCACGAACAACATCCCGCAGCGCGACGGCGGCACGCATTTGGCGGCGTTCCGTGCAGCGCTGACGCGCACGCTCAACAATTATGCCGAGAAATCGGGCATGATGAAGCGCGAGAAGGTCAGCCTAACCGGCGACGACATGCGCGAGGGACTGACCGCGATCGTCTCGGTCAAACTGCCCGATCCCAAATTCGGTTCGCAGACCAAGGACAAGCTTGTCAGTAGCGAAGTCCGCCAGCCGCTCGAAAGCCTGATGGCCGACAAGCTCGCCGAATGGCTCGAGGAAAATCCGGCGCATGCACGCTCGATCATCACCAAGATCATCGACGCCGCCGCCGCGCGCGAGGCGGCGCGCAAGGCGCGCGAAGCCAGCCGCAAGAGCGTGATGGGCATCGCCTCGCTGCCGGGCAAGCTGGCCGATTGCCAGGAGCGCGATCCGGCCAAGTCCGAACTGTTCCTGGTCGAGGGCGATTCAGCCGGCGGCTCGGCCAAGCAGGGCCGCGACCGCAACATCCAGGCGATCCTGCCGCTCAAGGGCAAGATTTTGAACGTCGAGCGCGCGCGTTTCGATCGCATGCTCTCCTCCAAGGAAGTCGGCACGCTCATCCAGGCGATGGGCACCGGCATCGGCCGCGACGATTTCAACATCGAGAAACTGCGCTATCACAAGATCGTGATCATGACCGACGCCGATGTCGACGGCGCGCATATCCGCACCCTTTTGCTGACCTTCTTCTATCGCCACATGCCCGAGATAATCGAGCGCGGGCATCTCTACATCGCACAGCCGCCGCTCTTCAAAGTCGCCAAGAGCCGGTCCGAAACCTACCTCAAGGATCAGAATGCGCTCGACGCCTATCTGCTCGACAACGGTCTTGCGGCGGTGATGCTCGACGGGCCCGGCGGCCAGCGTTCGGGCAACGATCTGCGCCAGATGGTCGAGCATGCCCAGCGCATGGCGCGGCTGATGGCCTATGTGCCGCGCCGCTATGCGCCCGATCTGATCGAGGCGCTGGCGCTTGGCGGGGCATTCGATCCCGCCTTGATCGATCGCGGCGTGGTTTCGGGCACGGTGGCGGGCTGGCTCGGCCGGGCCGATCCGGAAGCGAAGTGGGACGTCGAACCGACCGGCGATGGCGGCTATCACGCGCGTCGTCTGTGGCGCGGCGTGACCGATCATCATGTGGTCGATGCCGCCTTCGTTCAGTCGACCGAGGCGCGCAAGCTTCATGGCCTCGCGACCGAACAGGCCGAAAGCTATGCGTCGGTCGCGCGGCTGGTGCCCATCGGCAAGCCCGACGTCGAAGAACCGGCCGAAGGCGATGATGACGCGCCCGTCGTCGACAGCAAGGCGGTCAAGCGCATCTCACGACCGTCCGAACTGCTCGAAGCCGTGCTGACGGCGGGCCGCAAGGGTACGTCGATCGCGCGCTATAAGGGCCTGGGCGAGATGAATGCCGAGCAATTGTGGGAAACCACGCTCGATCCCTCGAACCGCGCGATGCTGCGCGTCGAGGTCAGCCAGGCCGATGTCGCCGACGAAATCTTCACCCGCCTGATGGGCGACGTGGTCGAGCCGCGCCGCGAATTCATCCAGGAAAACGCGCTGAGCGTCGCCAACCTCGACGTGTGAGGTGACGAGGGCCTGATCGGCTGGCCTGTCCCGTCAATCCCCGCCGGTGTCGCCATGCCCGGCCGCCGTCACGGATCCAACGCCCATGCTGGCTGTATCCTGCCACCAGTAAGGCGCGCGCTTGCGCGTTCCCGTGACGACTTCGTCCATCGTCACGGGATCGTAGAGCCGTCCGCCGAGCATCACGCGGTAAATCTTGTCGCTGTTGCGAATGTCGGCCGTCGGATCGGCATCGAG
>DATMIP010000310.1:0-3078 GCA_035554515.1 Sphingomonas sp.
CGCTTCGGCTTCGGAGCCAGCATCGCCGGGCTGGTAGACGATGGCGGCGGTGATCGCGCCGCCAGGAGGCGGTTGAAGGAATGAGACGACACGGGCGGCTACCGGCATGTTGAGTTCGGCGGCCGGGAGAGGCAACGTTGCTCCGACGGCGAGACTCGTGAATATGAGGACCTTGAGGGACAATCTATTTCGCCCGAGCGAGAGTGAATTGACGCGTTTAGTGCGGGAAACTCTATTATTGGTTAATAACGTGATTACCGAAGCGCTTGCAGTGATCCGCCCGATGAGGGCATCGACGCCAATATGCGCACGATATCGGATGACGTTGCGGTGAGGCTCTATCACCTCGATCGCGACAGCGGGGCCGCGACGACCCTGCTCTATGGAACGCTGGGGCAGGCGTTGGCGGTGGCAGCCGGACAAGCCGAGAATATTCAGGCCGACCTGTTTCTCCAGACCAACAGCGATGTGGTAGGCTATCTGGATTTTCTTGAGGGCTAAAGCCTTGCGGTTACGCCGGTTTCCGGCGATCCCCGCCACGAGACAGTCATGAAGGCGACATCGCCGCTTCCTCGACGGATGGGCGGACCAATCTCAGCGGCGGTGCCGGCGAGTTTCGTTACGATAGCTGCCAGCATCAAACGAGAAAGCCGCAATGGCGTCGTTCCCGAGCGGTATGGCCGCGGCGCCGTAGATTGCGCGATATCCACGCGTTCCGATTTCCACGCCCATTTCGCCGTGCACGCGCCTGTCGGACCGCCCAAGGCCGTCAATGTCTGTTCCGGAGCGAGCGGCCCCTTCCTCAAGCGCGGCCTCGCGCTGTTCGGGGGTCAGGCCGATCGTGGTGCCGGCCAGGGCTGGATCCGTGGGAATGGTGCCGGAGGAAAGCGGCCTATCGGTGGGGGCAGGCTGCGCCAGACAGGGCGTCGCCAACGCAGCGAGCGATAAGGCAGCGATCTTTCCGGTCATTTGGCGCATTCCTTCCCAGCGAGGATAGCGCCCTTTAACCTTTCGTGCACGTGAACCAATTCAGTCCCGTGCCCGCGCCGCTACGCTGCTCGCAGGAAAGAGCGGGCGCGGCGCTGGGCCTCGACGATTTCACGCGGTGTCATGTCCAGAGCGATATCGGCCCGCGCCCTCGCGCCGCGCGCATCGCCGCCGACCGCCGCGAGATTAAACCATTTATGCGCCTCGATGAGATCGCCCGGACCGGACAGGCAAGCGCATGCAAGACCGCGGTCATAATAGGAAATGGGTTTCGCCCGCGGGCGCTCGACTTCAAGCGCGCCGGCGGATCCTTCGTCGAATTCCAGGAACATGCGCCGATACCTTCGTTTGGTCGCCACTCGCAAGCGACCCTCCAAGGGCTAAATGGACGCGGTTAACGTGCAACTAACCAATGTCCGGAACGGCGCATTCTCTGGCGGCGAGGATCATTGGCTTCGGCAAAGATCCACAGCAGATCGGATCAGCTTGCGTGCTTATCCTGTGGTGATGCGGGAACAGGGGCAACGCCCTGTGGCTCGGTTCAGGCGGCGGCCTTTTCCCGCTCGCGCATTTCCTGATTGAGCATTTCGGCAAGCAGGAAGGCGAGCTCGATACTCTGGCTGGCGTTAAGCCGCGGATCGCAGTGCGTATGATAGCGATCCGCGAGGCTCTGTTCGGTAACCGCGATCGCGCCGCCTGTGCATTCAGTGACGTTCTGGCCGGTCATTTCCGCGTGGATGCCGCCGCCATGGGTACCTTCAGCGCGGTGCACGGCAAAGAAGCCGCGCACTTCGGCCAGGATCCGCTCGAATGGACGCGTCTTGTAGCCGTTCGCGGCCTTGATGACATTGCCATGCATCGGATCACAGCTCCACACGACCGGACGGCCTTCCCGCTTCACGGCACGTACCAAAGCGGGCAGACCGGCCTCGATCTTGTCATAGCCATAACGTGTGATGAGCGTGATGCGGCCAGGCGCACGCGCCGGATCGAGCACATCGAGCAGGCGCAGCAGCACGTCAGGCTCGAGGCTGGGTCCGCACTTGATGCCGATCGGATTGCCGACTCCCCGCAGATATTCGACATGGGCCGAACCCAGGAAGCGGGTGCGGTCGCCGATCCACAGCATGTGCGCGCTGGTGTCGTACCAGTCGCCGGTCAGACTGTCCTGGCGGGTCAGCGCCTGCTCATATTGGAGCAGCAATGCCTCGTGGCTCGTATAAAAGCTCGTCGCGCGCAATTGCGGCACCGTTTCCGGATTGACGCCGCACGCCGCCATGAAGCTCAACGCTTCGCCGATACGGTCGGCGAGCTGCTGATATTGAGACGCCCAGGCCGAACGTCCCATGAAGTCGAGCGTCCAGGCATGGACCTGCTGGAGATTCGCATAGCCGCCCTGCGCGAAGGCTCTCAACAGGTTGAGCGTGGCGGCCGACTGGCTGTACGACTTGATCATCCTCGCCGGATCCGGCGCGCGCGCGGCCGCGGTGAAGGCGATGTCATTTACATTGTCGCCGCGGTACGACGGCAGACTGACGCCGTTGATTTCCTCCATGTCGGACGAGCGCGGCTTGGCGAACTGGCCCGCCATTCGCCCGACTTTCACGACCGGCAGCTTGGATGCGTAGGTGAGCACCACCGCCATCTGCAGGATGACGCGGAACGTATCGCGGATATTGTTCGGGTGAAATTCAGCGAAGCTTTCGGCGCAGTCGCCTCCCTGCAGCAAAAATGCCTTGCCTGCCGCGACCTGTCCCAGCTCGGCGGTCAGCGCGCGCGCCTCCCCGGCAAAGACCAGCGGCGGATAATGGCCGAGCTCGGCCTCAGCTGCGGCCAAAGCCTGCTGATCGGGATAATTGGGAAGCTGTCGCGCCTCATGGCCGCGCCAGCTTTCAGGTGTCCACTTCGTCGCCATGTTCATTCGTCCTCAACGCGCATTTCGCGGATAGGGACGCGGAACGCAATGATAAGCCTCCTTGGGGCGGATGCAGGTAGGGTTTCCCGGACCCGTTTCGGGCGGTCAGGATCAGGCCGATGCCGCCGGCATCTCTCCCCTCACACCGATACCCGCCAATCCCAGCGGAGCGGATC
>DATMIP010000311.1:0-7724 GCA_035554515.1 Sphingomonas sp.
ATCGCCCGGCTCGCCCCCGGCGAGCGGATCGACCGCGAAGCACTTGCCGAACTGCTCCAGGCGAACGGCTATCAGCGCACCGATACCGTCCACGAAGCGGGCGAATATGCGGTGCGCGGCGGGCTGGTCGATCTGTTTCCAGCCGGCGAGCCGCTGGCGCTGCGGCTCGATTTCTTCGGCGACGAGATTGAGACGGTCCGCCAGTTTACGCCCGAGGATCAGCGCACCACCACGCATATTGACGGCTTCACGCTCCTGCCCGCGTCGGAGGCTTTGCTCGATGCCGAGGGCATCAAGCGTTTTCGTACGCGGTATCGCGAGAAGTTCGGCGCAACCGCGACGGGTGACCCGCTCTATCAGGCGCTTTCAGACGGGCGCCGGCTCGCCGGGATGGAACATTGGCTGCCACTGATCGAGGAACGGCTGGCAACCTTGTTCGACCATCTTTCTGAGGAAGATCTGATCGTACGCGACAGCGGCGCGGATAGCGCGATCGACGCGCGATTCGAGGCAATCACCGATTATTACGACAATCGTGTACGGGCGCGTTCGAGCGATCCTGGCGGCTATCGCCCGCTCGAGCCCAAGGCGCTTTATCTGGAGCGTGACGAATGGGCGACGGCGGTGGCCGACCGGCCGATCCACCTCACCACGCCCTATCACGAGCCCGAAAGCGCGAAGGTGATCGATTTCGGCGTCGATGGGGCCCGCGACTTCACGCCCGAGCGCGCGCGGAATGCGAACATATATGAGGCGGTGGTCGCGCATATCCGCGATCTCGCCAAATCGAAGCGCAAGGTCGTGCTGGCCAGCTATTCCAATGGTGCGCGCGAGCGGCTGAAAGGCCTGCTCAACGATCATGGACTGGACGGCGCGATGCTGGCGGATGACTGGCAGGACGCGCTTGGCAGTGCCTTCCGCGCGGGCACGACCGCGCTCACCGTGCTGCCGCTCGATCATGGCTTCACGACTCCGCACGTCGCGCTGCTGACCGAGCAGGACATGCTCGGCGACCGGCTGATCCGCCGCGCCCGGCGCCGCAAATCGGCCGACGCCTTTCTGGCCGAACTGGCGACGTTGTCGCCGGGCGATCTCGTCGTCCACGCCGATCACGGCATCGGCCGCTATGAAGGGCTGACCCAAATTCCGGTCAGCAAGGTGCCCCACGATTGCGTCGCCCTGTCCTATTCGGGCGGCGACAAACTCTACGTCCCGGTCGAGAATCTTGAGATACTGAGCCGCTACGGCAGCGAGGAAGGCGCGAGCCTCGACAAACTGGGCGGCGCCGCCTGGCAGACGCGCAAAGCGCGAATGAAGGAGCGCATTCGCGAAATCGCCGGCGAACTCATGGCGACGGCCGCGCAGCGCGCGCTCCGGGCGGCCGACGTCGCGCAGGCCGACGCCGCTTACAATGCTTTCGTCGATCGTTTTCCCTACGAGGAGACCGACGATCAGGATCGCGCCATTGACGATGCGCTCGGCGATCTGGCTGCGGGCAAGCCGATGGACCGGCTGATCGTCGGCGATGTCGGCTTCGGCAAGACCGAGGTCGCGTTGCGCGCCGCGTTCGTCGCGGCAATGGCGGGAATGCAGGTCGCCCTGGTCTGCCCGACCACTTTGCTCGCGCGCCAGCACTACACCAATTTTGTCGATCGGATGCGCGGCTTCCCGATCGAGGTGGGGCGTTTATCCAGATTGGTTCCTTCGGCCGAAGCAAAACGAACCAAGGATGGCCTGGAAGACGGAAAGATCGACATTGTGATCGGCACCCATGCGGTGCTGGCGAAAGGCGTCGAGTTCAAGCGGCTCGGCCTGGTCATCGTTGACGAGGAACAGCGCTTCGGCGTGACCCACAAGGAACGGCTGAAGTCGATGAAGGCGGATGTCCACGTGCTGACGCTGACCGCAACGCCGATCCCGCGCACGCTGCAGATGGCGATGTCCGGATTGCGCGAACTATCGGTGCTGCAGACGCCCCCCGTCGATCGCCTCGCCGTGCGGACCTATATCGCGCCGTGGGACCCGGTGGTTATCCGCGAGGCGTTGCTGCGCGAACATTATCGCGGCGGCCGCAGCTTTTTCGTTGCACCGCGGATCAAGGACCTGCCCGATATCGAGGAATTCCTGCGCAAGGAGGTTCCCGAAGTCCGTTACGTCGTTGCCCACGGCCAGATGGCGGCAACGCTGGTCGAAGAGCGGATGAGTGACTTCTATGAGGGCAAGTTCGATGTGCTCGTATCGACCACCATCGTCGAGAGCGGGCTCGATATTCCGAGCGCCAATACCTTGATCATCCACCGCGCCGACCGCTTCGGCCTCGCCCAGCTTTACCAGCTGCGCGGGCGCGTCGGGCGCGCCAAGATCCGCGCTTACGCCTATCTTACCACCCCGCCCAACCGCCAGATCACCGAGACCGCGGAAAAACGCCTCCACATCCTCCAGAATCTGGACACGCTGGGCGCGGGATTCCAGCTCGCCAGCCACGATCTCGACATTCGCGGCGCCGGCAATCTGCTGGGCGATGAGCAATCGGGGCATATCAGGGAAGTCGGCTTCGAACTCTACCAGTCGATGCTGGAGGACGCGATCCTCGAGGCCAAGGCGGGCGGCCTCGCCCAGGCGGCGCGCAACCGCGAATTCTCGCCCCAGATCAGCGTCGACGCGCCGATCATGATCCCCGAAGATTATGTCCCCGATCTCGATCTGCGCATGGGCCTCTATCGCCGCATGAACGAGATCGAGGACAAGGGCGGGATCGAAAGCTTCGCCGCCGAGATGATCGACCGTTTCGGCCCCCTGCCCGAGGCGACCGCAAACCTGTTGTCGATCCTCGAGACCAAGCTCAACGCCAAGAAAGCACGCGTCGCGAAACTCGATGTCGGGCCAAAGGGGGCGTTGGTCACATTCTTCGAAAACCAGTTCCCCGACCTTCCCGGGCTGCTCGCTTATGTCGACCGACTGAAGGGGACAGCCAAGCTGCGGCCCGACAGCAAGCTCGTGATCACGCGCAACTGGCCCGACGCGACGGCGCAATTGCACGGCGCCTTGCAACTTTCGAAGGGGCTGGCGAAGATATTGGCGTAACAACTGTTAGCTCCGCTGCTTGCGCTCCTGCGGGCCCGCGCCGCTTCACGAGTCTATTTGGCGCGGCCATTCAGTGCCCGCATGACGTAATAGAGGAGCACGCCGCCAACCAGCACGCCCGCCAGCGCCTGCTGCTCCAGCGGCTTGGCGAGGTAGATCATGGCGGCCATGCTGCCGATCCCAAAAGCCGCGATCAGGGGCAGGCCGGCAATGACCAGGGGCTTGCCCTGGATCGCGACATTGGCCCGGCGCAACTTCACCGCTGCTGCGCAGACCGACATGTAAAGCGGCGCGATCGCGAGCGTGGACAGGATAGCGAGATTTTCGAACGTGCCGGTCAGCGCAAGGCCGAGCGACAGCACGAAGTGCGTCAGGATCGCCACATGGGGCGTACGCCAGCGCGGATGGACCTTGCCCAGCACCGCCGGTAGCAATCCGTCGCGTCCGAACGCGAACAGGACGCGCGGCGCACCGAGCAGGTCGCTGCCGAGCCAGATCAGCATCGATCCGAAGGCGCCCGCGAGCAGAGGGGCGCGCCAGCGCGGGTCGAGCGTACCCAGCGCGTCGGCCAGGGGGGCCTTGGATCCGACCAGCCCGGCGCCAAGCAATTTGTCGGCCACGAGCTGAACCGCGATATAGAGCAAACCGATCGAGATCATCGCGAGCAGCAAGGCGCGCGGCACGGTCCGCGCGGGATCGCGCACCTCCCCCGATGCGGCGAGCGGGGTTTCCATGCCCGTCAAGGCGAAGACGGCCAGGATCGCGGCGGCGCCGAAACTCTCGGTCGGCGGGTTGCTTATCGGCGCCGCGGCACCATGCCCCATGAGCAATGCGCCGCCGCCCACGACCAGGAACAGGGCCAAAGGCAGCAATTTGATCATCGTCGCCAGGCCCAGGATCTTCGCCGCGATATCGACGCCGATGATGTTGATGAAGGTCATCAGCCCCAACACGGCAACCACGGTTGCGATATGCGGCACCGACGCGCTCATGAATGGGAAGGCCGCTCCGACGGTGTCGGCCAGCGCCACCGCGATGCCACCGCAGGCGAGCACGCTCGAAAGCCATACCAACACACCTGCGACAAAGCCCGGCATCGATCCGAATGCGGCCTCGACATAGCCATAAGGCCCGCCGCTGGTCGCTACCCGGCTTCCGGCTTCGGAAAAGCAGAGCACGATCGCGGCCATCGCGACAAGGCAGGCGAGATAGGCATAAGGCGCGGCTGTGCCCGCCGCTGTCGCCATCACGCCGGGCAGTCGATAGACGCCCGACCCCACCACTTCGTTGGTAATGGCGGCGGCGAATGTGAACACGCCCATCGCCCGGACCAGGCCATGATCGCGGCTCTTCCCTTCGCTCGCAATTTCCGCCCTGGTCGCCATGCGCGTCTTTCCTCTGTTCGGCGGTAGGCTGCCCCAGCCGTCAGCATCCGGCAAACGGCCATTGATACATGCTCCCTAATGAGCGCTGTTGCATAGTCCCGCCCCCCCGTGGCAGGGAGGCACGACAGGGGAGCGCGCGCGATATGGAAACAGTCTACGATTGGGTGACGGTGGCGATTTTTGCCGGCCTCATCGTGTTGTTCCTTCAGCGCTCTTCGGGCACGGGCGAGCCGCAGGATTCGATCTGGCAATATCTCGCCGCCTCGGTCGGCTGCGCCGCGGCCAATTATCTCGGCAACCAGGCGATTAAACATGGCGCCGACGGCCCGACCGATTATATCAACCACGGCTTGGCGATCGTCGTGCTGCTCGGCACGCTCGCTTATGTCTGGATCGTGCTGAAGCCATTCAAGCGGTCCGATCCTCCAGTCTGAAGCTGGACGCACCAAGCTCAAAGAAAGAAGCGCGACCGATAACGGTCGGGTGTTCGCTTTTTGTTCTTGATTCGAGAAATGTCCGATGGCATTGTTTCCCTGAACAAGGGGGTGAATGATGGGCTTTTCTCATTCTTGGATAGCGGTGCGCGGCGTCGATGCGGAACAAATCCTGGAAGCGCTGGGGATGGAAGTGCGCGACGTCCCGAAGCGTGACGATTTCCTGGAGGAGAGGGCGCTGATCCACTGGCAGGACGATTGGCTGCTTGTGGTGAGCGACGATGACGAAGATGCGTTCACTGGGCCGCTTTCAGGTCTCGCGAGCCTTGGTTCGGCGGTAGCTTGCAGTGTCAACGAGCATGTAAATGTTTTCCCAGGCGCGCGGATATGAGGCTGGCGCGGAAGTATGGCGTGTGGTGCACGATCCCGAGAAAGGCCAAAGCCTTTACGCCTTGGACGTGAGCGGCACCCCGCCGCCACAGCTCGACGGCATCATACGTGATAAACGGGCGGAGCAGGAAGCCGAGGGCGGCGAAGATGCCGACGCGGACTATATATTCGATGTTCCTACCGAACTCGCGCGATCAATCTGCGGCTTCATGCTGGGCGAAGTTGATCCAGATGAAATTCGTTTTTCTGAATTGAAGGGAATCGGCGAGCCGGATGCACCGCCTAAAAGCGGCGGGTTTTTCGCGCGGCTGTTCGGGCGGAGCTAGGGCTTCCCCTGCATAGAGTCTGATGACGTTTGTCGTACCTGATTTGTCATTGTGAGGAGCGCAGCGACGAAGCAATCCAGCCTCGACGGCGCACACTGGATTGGGTGGCCTGCGGCCGCCTTCGGCTCGCTCCGCTCGCAATGACGATTCAGTCTAAGATCGTCATGCTCTAGATGGACGGTTCGTGCCGAACGGGCGTCGAGCTTGTTGCGAAGGCGGGAGCTCAGCTGTCCAGACATGGGGCCTCGACAGGCTCGATGCCTGCTCCACGCGGACGGTGCCGAGGCCAGATCTCACCGATGAGATCGGGCTCAAAGCTGCCCGTGGCAATGCTTGTATTTGCGGCCCGACCCGCACGGACACGGCGCGTTGCGGCTGACGCGATTTTCCCAATCGCTCGGATCGCCTAGCACCGGCATGTCGGGCTGGGCCATTTGCAGCGGCGGCAGGCGCGTGGTGACGAGGCCGAGCGATGCCGCGTCGCGATCCGCGCTGTCATCCCACCCCGTCAGCGGATCGATATGCGTCGTCACGAAATTGGGCATGGGCGGCAATTCGGGCGGCGCGAAGTTGAAACGGATGTTCGACAGGGTGCGCGTCACATCCTCACGGATCGCCGAGAGCATGCGTTCGAACAAGGCGAACGCTTCGGTCTTATATTCGTTGATCGGAGTCTTCTGCGCATAAGCGCGCAGGTGGATCACCTGGCGCAACGCATCGAGCGTCGAGAGATGCTCCTTCCAGTGATGGTCGAGTTGCTGGAGGAGGACGCTCTTTTCGATATTGGCCCAGCTTTCCTTGCCGACTTCGGTCGCGCGCTCGGCGAGTTGCACGGCGGCCGCCTCGCCGATGCGGGTAGCGAGCAGTTCGGGTTCGACCATCTCTTCCTTGAGCCAATCCTCGATCGGCGGCTCGATCCCGAAAATGTCGGCGGTCGCATCCTTCAATCCCGCGATATTCCACTGTTCGGGATAGGAGCCAGGCGGGCAGGCATCGGCGACGATCGCATTGACCGTCTCGGCACGCATGTCATCGACGACATCGTCGACCGCGTCGGCGTCCATGATGTCGGCGCGCTGTTCGTACACGACCTTGCGCTGATCGTTCATCACGTCATCATATTCGACGACCTGCTTGCGGATGTCGTAATTGCGCGCCTCGACCTTCTTCTGCGCGGTCTCGATCGCCTTCGAAATCCAGGGGCTGACGATCGCCTCGCCATCCTCCAGATTCTTGTTCATCATCTTGGCGAACATCGTCTGCGGGCCGAAGATACGCAGCAGATCGTCGTCGAGGCTCAGATAGAAACGGCTCAGCCCCGGATCGCCCTGGCGGCCCGAACGCCCACGCAGCTGATTGTCGATACGGCGGCTCTCATGGCGCTCGGTACCGAGCACGAACAGTCCGCCGGCGGATATCACCGCCTCCTTCTCGCGCTCGATCTCCGCGCGAATACCTTCCGCCACCGCTTCATATTCGGGCGTGCCGGCGGCGAGATGAGGGTGCTCGGCCAGCATCCGCATTTCGAGATTGCCGCCGAGCTGGATGTCGGTCCCGCGGCCGGCCATGTTGGTGGCGATCGTGACCGCTCCCATCCGTCCCGCCTGCGCGACGATGAACGCTTCCTGCTCGTGGTAGCGCGCATTGAGGACATTATGGCGGACTCCCTCCTTCTGGAGGAATTCGGAGAGCATTTCCGATTTCTCGATCGAGACCGTGCCGACCAGCACGGGTTGGCCCGTCGCCTGCTTTTCGCGGATAGCCTTGGTTATCGCCCCGAATTTGTCGCCGATATTCTTGTAGAATTCGTCGTCCTCATCGATCCGCCGCACGGGCACGTTGGTCGGTATGGAGACCACGTTCATCTTGTATATCTGGTAGAATTCGTTCGCCTCGGTGGCGGCCGTACCCGTCATGCCCGACAGCTTCGGATACATGCGGAAATAATTCTGAAAGGTGATCGAGGCGAGCGTCTGGTTCTCGGGCTCGATCTGGACGCCTTCCTTGGCCTCCACCGCCTGATGAAGCCCGTCCGACCAGCGCCGGCCCTCCATCATGCGGCGGTGAACTCGTCGATGATGATGACCTTGCCGTCTTTGACGATG
>DATMIP010000312.1:0-6394 GCA_035554515.1 Sphingomonas sp.
CGGCGGATACCGATACCGACGATCGGGAAGGCACCGCCAATCCCCTCAGCCGCCTCATTACCCTGCGACCGGGAAACGGCGGTCCGGTGATCGGGCGCGCGGCTGACAGGGTTTCGTCGGCGGCGGGGGGATGTGCCTGGATCTTTTCTCCAGCTTTGGGCAAGCTCTGCGATCCAGACCTTATTATATTTCAGCGCGATATAGTGGCGCATCAAACGCCTTTAGCGCATCGAGGCTCCAATCCCCAACCGGAAGGTCTGATATTAGCCGTTTCGGGTCGGCATTCCGGTCCGATCCGGCGTCAAGATAGGGCCCGACACGCTCGCCCGATCGTTTGGGTCGCCCAATGTCGTTCGCGGCCACCTCTATTATGCGCGATCGGCCGCCGCCTCCTTGCGGGCAAAGAACAGCGTCACGTTCACGCCTGCGCCGGGCGCGGAATCGACCGTGAAGGTGGCGCCGGCATTCTGGCGTAGCGATTGCGCAATGACCGCGCTCAGCTTGCCCGGCTTGGGCCAGGTAACACCGTCCGGCAGCCCGACGCCGTCATCGGAGATGATGATGTGACAGCCGGTATCGTCGATCAGGCTGTGCAGGCGGATCGTACCATGGTCTCGCCCCTTGAACGCGTGCTTCAAGGCGTTGGTCAGCAACTCGTTGACGACGAGGCCGGCCGGCATCGCGACATTGATCGAGACGGGCCAGGTGTCGACGAGCAGATCAAAACGGATTCCCTCAATCGCGTGCGCTTGCATCACGGAGGAGGCGACCTGGCTCAGATAGACGCCAAGATCTATGCTCGCCTCCTCGCTCTGCCCGCTGGTCGACAGCAGATCGTAGAGGAGCGACAAGGCGTTGATCCGGCCGGCGAGCCGGTCGAACCGCTTTTCCGTGTCTTCGTCCGGCAGGTTGCGCGCCTCCAGGCGGATCAGCGCGGTAATCATCTGAAGGTTGTTTTTCACACGGTGCTGGAGTTCCAGCAGCAACGCGTCCTTCTCGCGGAGCTTGCGCTCGTAGTCGCTCAGCTGCGAGCGATCATGACCGATTTCAGCGAGCGCCACGAGCCGGAAGATATCGACGCCGTCGTCATCCTGGATGGTGTTCGACCAGGCGTCGACCTCGACGGTGCGGTCATCGAGCGCGATCGCGAAGCTCCCGATATATTCCTCCCCCTCCTCAACCGCGTGGCTCAGCCGTTCGTCGTCCTCCCGGGCCGCTGCCATGCCCGGAAGTGCCTTCCAGCTCTTCCCCTCGATGTTCGCGGCGGCGCATCCGGTCAGACGCTCGAATTCGCGATTGGCATAAGTGATCGATTCCGATGGGCGCAGTTCCGAGACCGCAATCGCCACCGGAATGTGATCCAGAAACTGCTTGAACCGGTCGCTCTCGAGCGCATCGGCAAGATGAGGTGAGTCGAGCAACTGCTCGACAACAGGATCTGTTTGATCGTTCATGATACCCAACTGAAAACGCGTTGGCTGATCTCCTAGCAGCAATTCGCAGCTGTGTGACCACCAGCCTGGGGCGCGTCGAGCAACGAACTGCCGTGGCGGAGGCCGCTCCATCAATTCAACCAATTGGAGAGGCCCGTGAGCTGGCGGGCACGCAGCTCCGAGACCGTTCGCCCGTTGCGAAACCTGAGAACAGAACTGGACCGATCAGCACCCCTTCGACGGACTGCTAAGGTATATCGAAATCCACGTTCCCCATTTACGTTCGTCGACGGAAAACCGCTCACTGCTAGTCAAACATCCTCGCCGGCCGAGCATCTGATCCCCGTTTCATGGACCGAAGTCTCAACAGCGCGCAATTTTATGGATAGAGCGTGGGATGTAATGTGGTCCGAGTTCTGCCCGAATGCAAAAACTCTTCCTAAACAAGCCATTGTGGCTTGACGATGGTGACCCCTACGGGAATCGAACCCGTGTTTTCGCCGTGAGAGGGCGACGTCCTAGACCGCTAGACGAAGGGGCCGATTGCGGAGGAAGGCGCGCTCTTATGGGGGTGCGCCCGAACCGTCAAGGTCATGGCTCGCCTGGCGAAGGGCCGCCGGTCAGGGAAAGCGCAAGCCAAGCCAGAGCGCGCCGCGCGCATCCCTCGCGGCGGCGGCACCCAATGCGAGCCTGTCGTCCGGGGCAATCGTCGCGTTTGCGAAGCGGGCGCCCAGCCGGGCATGGCTATGGGCAAACAGGGAGAGCGGAACGCTGGCCTCCGCCCGAAAGCCGCGCTCGGCAATGGCCGATCCGGCGGCGAGCGAAACGTTGCGATCGATCACGGTCAACGGCCGCAAGGCATCCAGGCTGAACCAACCCGCATCGAGCCGGACCCCGCCGCCGTGTCGCCAGCGCAGACCCGCCGCGAGTGTGGAGGTTCCCGTCCAATGGCTGCCGGCGATGGCGATAAGCGGCTTGCGCTTCTGTGCGCCGGCCGTCGCGGTCAGCGCGACGCTGTCGTTTCCGCCGACCTGCACAGCATAGGCCGCCTCCAGCGACATGATGGAGGATCGATCACGCCGGAGCCCCGTAATCTGTTGGGTGTCCGCGGCCGGACGCCGGATGCGCGTGGCTTCCAGCGTCAGCAGCCGCGACGATGTCCCGAACTCGGCACGGGTCGATCGCGCGATCGTTCGATCGGACAAGGTCGCGCGATCATTGTGGAAACGGATCAGCGGGAGATCGAGCAAGGCCTGGACGTGCGGCCTCGCGAAGGCAGCCGGCAGCCAATGGCCGGGCCGACCGTGCTTCGCCGCACCGAATTCAGTCATGACCGGCGCAAGCGGGCCGGCGAGCGGCGTACCCGTCTCCTCCCGCGAGGCTTGCGCGCTCGCGCCGGCCACGACGATACCGCACGTCGCCAGCATGAGGCACCCAAATCCAACCATCGGTCGGATCATCCCAAGTCCTCCCTCCGAAGAATGATGTTCCTCAAGTCATCAATCCGTATTGATCCTTGTGCATTGCCCGTGACGCCGACCTATCCACGACGGGAGTCAGGACGATGACAATGGCCAGGACCGGGTTTTTGGCCATCGGCGCAGCGTTAATGACGACGAGTCCCGCTGCCGTTGCGAAAACGCTATTGCCTGCATCTTTCACAGTATTGACATATAACGTGGAAGGATTGCCCTGGCCGGTGCGCTGGGGGCGCGACGCCCAGGCAGCGAAAATCGGGGCTTCGCTCGGCCGCCTGCGCGAGCGAGGCACGCAACCGCACGTCATCGTTCTGCAGGAGGCCTTCACGCCCGCCGCGAAGGCGATCGCGATTCAGGCCGGCTATCGCTACATCGCCGATGGCCCCGGGCGCGATGCGCGCGGTGAACCCGCATCATCGCCGCAGGATCGGCAATTCGTAGCGGATGCGAGCCTGCTGCTTGGCGAAACGCAGGGCAAATGGGCGGACAGCGGGCTGCGGATCGCGTCCGATTATCCGATATTGCGGGTGTCGCGAATGGCGTTCCCCGAATATGCCTGCGCGGGGCTGGACTGCCTTGCGAACAAGGGGATACTCGCGGTGACGCTCGCTGTCCCGGGGACGGCGGCGCCGATCGTGATCGTCGCGACGCACCTCAATTCGCGCAAGGCTTCGGGCGCGTCGCACGCGCGCTCCTTCTACGCCTACCGACGCCAGATCGATGCGGTCGGGACATTCATCCGCGCCAATGTCCCAATCGCGTGGCCGATGGTGTTCGCCGGTGACTTCAACGCCGGGCAGCGTATCGACCGGCGAAGCTATCTCATCCGCAATGCCGCCTCGTGGCGGCCGCAAGCGGGGCTTTCCGTCGCGCTCGACACCTGCCTGGCGGCGCGGGATTGCCGCAAGGACGGGAAAGCTGACATCATCGCCAGCTATCGTCACGGCCGCGATTGGCAATTCTACTCGCCCGGGCGGTTCGCCGGCCTGCAGGTGGCGACGCTATCGGCGCCGTTCGGCCATGATCGTTCGGGAGCGATGCTCTCGGACCATATCGGCTATGTGGCCGCCTACCGCATTCGCCCGCTGCGAACGGCCCTGCCGGTGCGGCTGGCGACACGCTGAGCAGCCACCGGCCGAGCCTCAGGCGGCTTCGGCCTCGGCCGCTTCCTCCGCCTCGCGCTGTTCGGCCTGCTGGCGCGCCCACATCTCCGCATACAAGCCGCCGCGCGCGACCAGCCCCGCATGGGTGCCGCGTTCGACGATGCGGCCCTTGTCCATCACGATGATCTCGTCGGCATGGATGATGGTCGACAGGCGATGCGCGACGATGATGGTCGTGCGGCGCTGCGTGAGCAGGTTGAGCGTGTCCTGGATCGCGGCTTCGGTCCGGCTGTCGAGCGCGCTGGTCGCTTCGTCGAGGATCAGCAATTGCGGATCCTTGAGCAAGGTGCGCGCGATCGCGACGCGCTGCTTCTCGCCGCCCGAAAGCTTGAGCCCGCGTTCGCCGACCTTGGTGGCATAGCCATCGGGGAGCGACGCGATGAAATCGTGGATCGCGGCGCCGCGAGCGGCGGCCTCGACCTCGGCCTGGCCGGCGCCTTCGCGGCCGTAAGCGATGTTATAGCCGATCGTGTCGTTGAACAGCACCGTATCCTGCGGGACGATGCCGATCGCGCGGCGGAGCGAGGCCTGGTTCACTTTTGCGATATCCTGGCCGTCGATCAGGATGCGGCCGCCCGTGACGTCGTAGAAACGGAACAGCAAGCGCGCGAGGGTCGACTTGCCCGCACCCGACGGGCCGACCACCGCGAGCGTGCCGCCGGCCGGCACGGCGAAATCGATCTGCTTCAGGATCCGGCGTTCGGGATCATAATCGAAATCGACATTCTCGAACCGCACCGCGCCGCCCTGCGCGACCAAAGCCGGCGCCTGGGGGATGTCGGTGACTTCCTCGGGCGTGTCGACCAGCTTGAACATCGCTTCCATGTCGATCAGCCCCTGGCGGATCTCGCGATAGACCATGCCGAGGAAATCGAGCGGCCGGAAAAGCTGCGCGAGCATCGTGTTGATGAACACGACGTCGCCGGTCGAGAAACGGCCCTTGCTCCAGCCCCACACGCTGAACGCCATCGCGCCCGCCATCATGACATTCGTGATGAAGGACTGGCCGATATTCATCCAGGCGAGCGAGGTTTCGACCTTGGTGGTGGTATCGACCAGCCGCTTGACGCTCTCGCCATAGCGGCGCTGCTCGACGCCCTCGGCGCCGAAATATTTTACCGTTTCATAGTTGAGCAGCGAATCGACCGCCTTCTGCGTCGCCTCGCTGTCGGATCGCGTCCATTCGCGGCGAAGCGCGATCCGCCATTCGGTCATGCGGCGCGTGAAGACGATATAGACCGCCACCATCACCGCGGTCGCGGCGACCAGCCCGACACCGAATTTGGCGAAGAAGATGATGCATACCGCCGCCAGCTCGAAGATCGTCGGGGCGATGTTGAACAGCAGGAAATAGAGCATCGTATCGATGCTCTTCGTGCCGCGTTCGATGACCTTGGTGACCGCGCCGGTGCGCCGTTCGAGATGGAAGCGGAGCGACAGGCGATGGAGGTGGCCGAACACTTCGAGCGCGAGCCGGCGCGCCGCCTCCTGACCGACGCGTTCGAAGATGGCGTTGCGCAGATTATCGAAGAGCGACCCGCCGAAACGCGCGGCGGCATAAGCGACGACCAAGGCCATGGCGAGACCGACCGCCTCATGCCCCGGCGTCATGCGATCGATCGCGCCCTTATAGGCGAAAGGCATCATCAGCGTGATGCATTTGGCGCCGATCACCAGCAGCAACGCGATCGCCACGCGCAGCCGCAGCCCCGGGCGATCCTTCGGCCAGAGATAGGGAAGAAAGCGCCGGAGGGCGGAAAATCCGTTTTCCGGATTGAGCGAGGAGTCGGTGGGCGTGGGGGGCATCGTCGTCCAAGATAGTGCGGATCGAATGGAGCGCCAGTGCACGCCGTTCGTTGGCGGGGCGAACCCAGGAGACGATACGAGCACAGGAGACGACATGGCATCGAACCCGCAACAGCCAATGATCCATGAGGATGATCTGCCCGGCAGCGAGGCGGACCTGCGTCCGCGTCCCGTCTACGAACCGCTTCATCCGGGGTCGGGCCGGCTCGCGGGAAAGGTCGCGATCGTCACCGGCGCGGACAGCGGGATCGGCCGCGCCGTCGCCGCGCTCTATGCGCGCGAGGGCGCGAATGTGGCGATCATGTATCTGAACGAACATGCCGATGCGAACGAGACCCAGCGCATCGTCGAGCGCGAGGGTGGCCGCGCCTTGCTCATCCCCGGAGACATTGGCGACAAGGCTTTCTGCAAGCGCGCCGTCGATCAGGTGATCGAGACGTTCGGCCACCTCGACATCCTGGTGAACAATGCCGGCGAGCAGCATCCCGACAAGGACATTCGCGACATCACCGAG
>DATMIP010000313.1:0-4604 GCA_035554515.1 Sphingomonas sp.
GGTCTGATCATGTTCGCGCGGCCAAGGGGTGGTGCCGCGCAATTGATCGCGGCGGCGACGTTGCTCGGTCTGGCCGGCTATGCGTGGCAGGGCGCGCCAGCGCTGCCTGGCAGCCCTCCGCCGCCAAAGGCCACAACGCGCGGCGGCAACACCCTGTTCGCGCTCGAGCGCAAGGCTTGGCTGGAAACGGTTGGTCCCGACGCGGTCCAGCTTGACGGCGCCGATGCTCTCATCCGTAACGGCGACGCCGATTATGCCGCCGGACTGTTGCGCGCCGGCCTGATGCGCAATCCGGATGACATGGTGCTGTGGATCGGGCTCGGCAACGCGCTGCAGATGCACGCCGATGGCGCGGTTACGCCGCCGGCCCGCTTCGCTTTCGATCGCGCGGCGGCCATCGCACCGAACCATCCTGCGCCGCTCTATTTCCTGGGCCTGGCCTATGTGCAGATGCGTGATCTGGAAAGCGCAGCGACCGTCTGGCGCGATCTGCTGGCACATGCACCGAAGGGTGCGCCATGGCGAGCGCGGGTCGCAGCCCAATTGGCGCTGATCGAGCGGTTCAGCACGAGCAATTAATCCAGGTGCTTGACCGATGCGCGTGAACGGCGGATCGTCCGCGCGAGGGATGTCCAACGATTTCCCGGCAGGGTGGGTGGACATGGCTTCGGGGCAGATGGCGTCCTTGTTGGCGCAGGACGGTGCGGAAAATGATCGTGCGGTCGTTGACCTGCTGATACGCGCGCTGGAGCGGCGGGACCGGCTTTCGGAGCGCGAACGTTCGGCGCTGGCCGAGGCGGTCGGCGAACTGCGCATCCATCCGCCGGGCGATACGCTGATCCGTGCGGGGGTTTCAGCGGAGTATAGCACGTTGCTGCTGGGCGGCCTGCTCGGCAGGGTATTTTACATGTCCGAAGGCAAGCGTCAGATCGTTGCCCTCCATGTGCCGGGGGACTTCGTCGACCTGCACAGCCTGTTGCTCAAGCGGCTCGATCATGACGTCACGGCAATCAGCGACGTCCGCGTGGCGCTGTTTCCGCACACCATATTGCGCCGACTGACGGAAACCGAGCCGCATCTGGCGCGGATGTTGTGGCTGCTCACCGTGATCGATGCCGCTGTTCATCGCGAATGGATTGCGAGGCTGGGCCATTCCGCCGCGGTGCGGATCGCGCATCTCCTGTGCGAACTGCACGCGCGGCTGACGATCGTTGGGCAAGCGACGCCCTCAGGTTTTGCGCTCAATCTTACGCAGGCGGATTTGGGGGACATGACGGGCCTTACCCCCGTCCACATCAATCGCACGCTGCGCAGATTGCGCGAGGCCGGCCTGGCTGTGGTCCGCGATGGCTACGCCTCGATTCCCGACATTAAGGGCCTGCGCCAATTCGCGGGGTTTGATCCAACATATCTTTATCTCGATAGCCAGCCTCGTTGAACGGCATCGGGTCAAGGCGGGTCCGAATCCCGCCAAGGTACGAGATTGCATCCGCACACCGATCCTATATGATATGAAAAACAGGCCGCGCCCGGATGCCGCCGTTACCCGGCGCGCCGGCGAAGCGACGAGGACGAAGCGGCAAGGGAGAGAGAATGCGGATCATTGCCGGACGGCCGGGCGTAGCCGGGCTTTTGATTGCGCGAGCCGGCGTGGTTCGTGGCACCGCGGCGCTGCTGATCGCGTTGCTCCCGGTTTGGTTCGCCACGTCGCTTCACGCGGGGCAGCCGGCCGTCGAGCCGGCGGTCCACGGCCGCAAGATCGTCTTTCTGGCAAGTCCGAAGGAACATGGCCAGCCGGGACGGCACGAATATGAAAAGGATCTACGTGAACTCGCCTGGTCGCTGGAACATGCATCCAATGTGAAGGACATCACGACGCAGGTCATCGTCGGCAGAACGCCCAAGGACCTCAGCATATTTGAGGACGCGGCGGTAATTGTGATCGAGGGGAACGGGGATTGGCGCAAGCAGGAAACCGGCACGCTTTTCCCGCAATTCGAAGATACTGATGGCCGGACATATGATCCCGAAACCACCGATTATCTCGCCAAGCTTGATGCGCTGATCAAGCGGAAGAATATTGGTATAGTCGTGTACCACTATTCGATGTGGGTCGATAATTGGGCCGGACGAAGCTATTTTTTGAATTGGCTTGGCGGCCTCTGGATCCCGCACGCCTCGAACAATCCGGTGGATACCTGGAGCATCCGTCCCATAGCCAGCAGTCATCATCCCGTGCTGCGCGGGGTCAATCCATGGAAATTTCGAGAGGAGATATTCTCGCATTTCTTCGTGTTCGAAAACCCCAGGAGGACCGAATTGCTGGAGGCTACGCCAACAAAGTCGAGCATCGGTGGGACCGTCCCGGTCTCGTGGGCTTATCAGCGGGCCGACGGTGGTCGATCGCTTGTCTGGGGCGGATCCGACTTCCACGACAATATGCATCTTGTTCCTGACTATCGGCGATATCTCCTCAACGGTATCGTCTGGGCGGCGGGTATCGAAGTACCCGCGGGCGGCGTGAAGGCTCCGCCACCGCCGGAGCTCTGAGCGGCCGCCCGACCGGCCAACCGATCATCGATTGCAGAGCTGATAGCAGCGCAGCGCGCGCGGGGCGCGCTTGCTCGCCACAGGCGATTCCGGTCGAGCCTCCAATCTTGTCTGCCCCCTCCCTTCGGCACCATTGAGATGTCGCGCCGCTAACCCGTCTGGTCGCGGACTCGGCGACATTTGTGCGCCTCAATCCGGCTGAGTTCCGCGGCGCCAGCTCCCCAAATGTAGTGCCATCACCTTGCAACCAACTGAATAGGCCTCGATTACTCCGTATTGACAAGCGATGACAGTATTGCATACGATAATGAATATTGAAGGTCGGCCCTTGAAGAGGGGCGTCGCGGAGGAGGGATTCGGTTCATGAGAACGAACAAGGTTCTGGCGTTCGGCAGGTCGGCCATTTCCGCAATCGCCATCCTTTGGGCATCGTCCGGCCATGGTCAGGCGCTGCCGACGACGCCCAACCCTGCATCGGCCGAGCCCGACGACGGCGCGGTTGAAGATATCGTTATCACCGGGTCGAGCCTTCGCGGCGTCGCGCCGATCGGATCGAATCTGGTCTCGATAGGACGGGATGCGATCGTTCGAACGGGCGCTATCAGCGCTACCGAGCTGACGAATACGGTGCCGGCCATCACGACATCAGGTTCCGCGCCGGTAGGCGAGAATGTCTTCTCTTATTTCTCGCCGCAGATTCACAGTCTGGCCGGCAGCGCGAGCAACACCACGTTGGTGATCGTCGACGGGCTGCGCATGCCCGGCGGCGGTGTCCAATACGCCCAGACCGACCCGAACATCATTCCGACGAGCGCGATCCAGCGCGTCGAGGTTCTGGCTGATGGCGCTTCATCGGTCTATGGATCGGACGCCGTCGCGGGCGTCGTGAACTATATCACCCGGCGGACGTTCGACGGGGTGGAGATTGGCGGAAAGCACGGCTTCGCCGATAAGTGGCATAGCTGGGACGGCAATGCCATCCTCGGCAAGACGTGGGATACTGGCGGCGTCTATGTCGCCGCACAATATTCCTATCAAAGCCCGCTCCACAACAGCAGCCGCGACTTCCTCAGCACCGGTGACTATCGTTCGATCGGCGGACGTAACGTGCAATCCTTCAATTGTTCGCCCGCAACAATCCGTACCCCCGCATCGGGCAACAACGTCTATCTTACGCCTGAATCGACCAGTGCGGTGCCCAATGTCGCAAACAATGCGCCGTGCAACCTCAGCATCTACGGCGATGCGATTCAGAGCAATGCCCGTGGTACCGTCCTTGCGCGCGTGACCAACACGTTCGGCAAGCTGACCACCACCGGTACGATCAACTTCAATCGGCTGAAGGGAAGTCGGGCATTGGGACCGGGTACGATCACCAGCGCCACCGCGTTCGGGCCTGGATCGGGCCGGGGGGGGCAGATCAATCCTTTCTATCTTGCACCTGCCGGCGACGCCGCCGCGGCGCAGGAATCAGTAAATTATGCCGCGATCCGGCCGGACAACAAATATGGGAAGCAATCCGCGTCGAATGACACTTTCTATCTAACGGGGACGGCGGAATATCGCTTCACCGACAAAGCTTCGATCAAGCTCAGTAACGCCTATGGTCACAGTGTCAGCCGGCTCGATGCGCGTGGTATATTCTGTTCCTCGTGCGCCTTTCTCGGGTTGAACGGCACGTCGCAATCAAGCGGAAGCACGACTGCCAGCAATGTCGCCGGTGAGAATGTCGTCACCCTGAATCTGCCGCTGACGACGACGAATGCGCTCGATATATGGCGGCCGAACGGGGGGCAAACCTCGGCGGCGGTGTTCAACCGGCTCTATTCAAACAATACTGCGCTCGTTCATACCAATAACTTCTATCAGGCGAAGCTTGAGGGGCAGGCGGAATTGTTCAGCCTGCCGGCGGGCGCGGTCCGCATGGCTATCGGCGGCGAATATCTTACGTCATCGCAGCGCGTCGAAAGCGTGGATCCCCAAAATACGATCAACACCTCCAAGGGCGCGACATATATCTCCTATTTGCTCAAGCGGAAGGTCGCGTCCGGTTA
>DATMIP010000314.1:0-6509 GCA_035554515.1 Sphingomonas sp.
CGGTGGAGGATGTCGCGGATCACAGCTCCCGTGGGCGAGGTGACCACGCCGATTCGGCGCGGCAGGAATGGCAGGCGCCGCTTGCGATCCTGATCGAACAGCCCCTCGGCCGCGAGCGCACGGCGGCGCTGATCGAGCAACGCCATCAGCGCACCCTGCCCCGCCAGTTCGAGCCGTTCGATCACGATCTGGTAGCGCGAGCGGCCGGGATAGGTGGTGAGCCGGCCGGTCGCGATCACCTCGGCCCCGTCTTCGGGCCGGAAGGCGACCGGCGTACCCTTCCAGATGACCGCGTCAAGACAGGCGCGATCGTCCTTCAGCGTCAGATAGGAGTGGCCTGAGGCAACGCGCTTGAACCCCGAAATCTCGCCGCGCACGCGGACATGGGCAAAGGCATCCTCGACCGATCTTTTGAGCGCGCCTGACAGTTCGGAGACCGACAGAGCAGGCGAATTGTCGCCCGGCGTCTCGTCGGCTAACAGCGCGGCAGTTTCCGGAGGAAGTGAAGACGCCATGAAGGTCCTGCTCATCGGTTCGGGCGGGCGCGAACATGCGCTTGCCTGGAACCTCGCGCAATCGCCCCGCCTGAGCAAACTCTTTGCGGCGCCTGGCAATCCGGGCATCGCGCAATATGCCGAACTCGTCGATATCGCGCCGGCCAATCTCGTCGCTTTTGCGCGCGAAGAGAATATCGGTCTGGTCGTGATCGGCCCCGAACAACCGCTTGTCGAGGGGCTGGCCGATCGCCTGCGTGAAGAAGGTGTGCTGGTGTTCGGGCCCTCGGCCGCCGCCGCCCAGCTCGAAGGCTCCAAGGGCTTCACCAAGGACCTCTGCCGCCGCGCCAATATCCCGACCGCCGATTATGGCCGGTACAGCGACGCCGAATCCGCCACGGAAGCCTTGCCGCGCTTTGGGCTGCCGGTCGTCATCAAGGCCGACGGTCTCGCGGCCGGCAAAGGCGTGGTCATTCCGACAACCACCGCCGAGGCCGAAGCGGCGATCGACGAGATGTTCGCCGGCAGCTTCGGTGCGGCGGGCCACGAGGTTGTGATCGAAGAATATATGCATGGCGAGGAAGTGAGCTTCTTCGCGCTTACAGATGGAAAGGCGATCGTCCCGTTCGGATCGGCGCAGGATCACAAGCGCGTCGGCGATGCCGATACCGGACCCAATACCGGCGGCATGGGCGCATATAGCCCCGCGTCGATCCTTACCCCCGAACTGGAAGCACGGGTGATGGCCGAAATAGTGCGGCCCACGGTCGACACGATGGCGGCCGAGGGCATGCCCTATTCAGGTGTCCTCTTCGCAGGCTTGATGCTGACCGCGGACGGCCCAAGGCTGATCGAATATAATTGCCGCTTCGGCGATCCGGAAACGCAGGTGCTGATGATGCGCTTCGAAGGCGATCTCGTCACGTTGCTCGCGGATGTCGCCGAGGGCCGGCTTGCTGAAATCACGCCCCCCATCTTGGCCGATCGCACCGCGCTGACGGTGGTGATGGCGGCTGACGGCTATCCGGGCACCCCGGCCAGGGGCGGGACCATCGACGGCATCGCAGCCGCCGAGCAGGGAGGCGCGCGCATTTTCCACGCCGGCACGGCGCTCGCCGATGACAAGCTGGTCGCCGCTGGAGGTCGCGTGCTGGCGGTCACCGCGACCGGCGCCAGCGTCGCCGAAGCCCAGGCCGCGGCTTACGCTGCCGCCAGCCGGATCGACTTCCCGACCGGCTTCTACCGCCGCGACATTGGCTGGCGTGAAATCGAGCGCGAAGCGGCGCGGCTTGCCTGAATCAGCTGCGCAAGGCTAGAGCGCCCGCCATCAATTCAAGGGAGTATCGATGAGCACCACCACGATCATTGTCATTGCCGTGATCGTGGTGATCGCGTTGCTCCTCCTGTTTCTCCTTCGTGGCCGCAAGCAGCATGTCAGCCTGAGCGAAACGCCTCCGATCGTCCGCGTCGCGCAACCGGCTCCGCCGGCCGCGTCGGCGCCGCCCGCCTCGCCGGTTGAAAGCCATGACGTCGGCACGGAAATGGCCGACGCGATCGAGGATGTCGTCGATCAGTTCATGGGCATCGATTCGCATCACACCGATCTGCCGCAGGGCCCCGGCGATACGTTGACACGGCTCAAGGGCCTCGGCCCGAAAGCGGCCGCCCTGCTGTCCGACATGGGCGTCACTCGCTTCGAACAGATCGCAACCTGGAACGACGCCGATGTCGAAGCCATCGACGCACGGATGGGCGCCTTCAAGGGACGGATTGCCCGCGATCGCTGGGTTGAACAGGCGAAGCTGCTAGCCAAGGGTGACGTCGAAGGCTTCGAAGCGGAATTCGGCAAACTGGGCGGCTGACGCCATCAAGTTTGTTTCCGCACTTTTTGCAATTTCCGGCGCTAGCGGCTGACCTGCGACACCAGCAATTTGTCGATCTTGCGCCCGTCCATGTCGACCACCTCGAACCGCCAGCCGCCATCCTCGAAAGTCTCTCCGACGGTCGGCAGATGCTTGAGCACCGACAGCACGAAGCCGGCGGCGGTCGCATAATCGCGATCCTCCGGCAGATCGATGCACAGCCGCTCGGCCATCTGGTCGGCGGGCAGCGAGCCCGACACCAGCCAGCTCCCATCCTCGCGCTCGACCAGAGGTGGATCGGTATCCTCGTCCTGATCCGAAACGAACGCTCCGGCGATCGCCGCGAGCAGGTCGGCCGGAGTGACGATGCCGTCGAAATGACCATATTCGTCATGGACGAACGCCATTGGGACGTCGGCCTCGCGCAGCACTTCCAGCGCGTTCATCGCGTCCATCTGGTCGGACACGACCGGCGCCGAGCGGGCGAGCGCGACGAGGTCGATCGGTTGCCCGGCCATCACCACCGCGAGCAGGTCCTTGGCCTGGATAACGCCGATCAGCTCCTCGACCGAACCGCGGCCGACCGGCATCCGGCTGTGCGGCAGCTCGCCAGGTAGCGGCTGATCTTCGTCGAGGTCGATCCACTCGACCTCCGTGCGCGGGGTCATCACCTCACGCACCGGCCGGTCCGCCAACCGGACGACGCCCGAAATGATCGCGCGTTCGCTTTCCTCGATCACGCCCGCGGTCGAGGCTTCGGCAACGACAAGGTGGAGTTCCTCGGCGGTGACCTGGCTATCGCGCTTGCGATGCAGCCCCATCAGGCGGATCAGCAACGCGCTCGAATGTTCGAGCAGCCACACGAATGGCGCGGCGGCGCGCGACAGCCACAGCATCGGCCGGCTGGCGAACACCGCGATAGGCTCGGGAGCGGTGAGCGCGATCTGCTTGGGGACGAGTTCGCCCACGACCAGAGCCAGATAGGTCGTCGCGACGATGACGAGGCCAAAACCCCAGCGCTCGGCGGAATCATGGCCGACCCCGAGCATTTCCAACCGCTCCGCCAAAGGTGGCCCCAGCACAGCGCCCGAAACGGCGCCGGAAATGACCTGGGTCAGGGTGATACCGGTTTGGACGGTCGCGAGGAACTTGCCCGGATCGGCCGCCAGATCGAGCGCGACGCGCGCACCCTTGCTGCCACGCCTTGCCATCGCCTCCAGTCGGGGCTTGCGCGACGAAACGATCGCAAGCTCCGACATCGCGAACGCGGCGTTCACGAGGATTAAAGCGACGAGTATCGCAAAGCGAAACCAGGGGAATGGGTGAAGGGGCATAAGCGTAGACCGATAGCATATCGCTTACCCGGGGCATGCGAGCAAGGTTAGTCCTCGCACGTCGCTTTCTAATCAGCCATCGCCTCCGCTGCTAAGGCATCTGCTTCGATCAGCAAGGCATCCTCGGTGCCGCCCTGCGTGACGCGTTCCCGCCCGATCAGCACGAGGACCGGCACAGCCAGCGGCGAAACTTTGTCCAGCTCCATATGCAGCATCGTTCCCGCGGCGCGGTCGAGCAGGTCGGCGAGACGGCCGACATCGGTCATCTTCGCGCGGGCATCGTCCCACGCCGCGCGCATCAGCAGATGGTCGGGCTCATATTTGCGCAGCACGTCGTAGATCAGGTCGGTCGAGAAGGTGACCTGGCGGCCGGTCTTGCGCTTGCCGGGATGTTGGCGCTCCACCAGTCCGCCAATCACCGCGACCTCGCGGAAGGCGCGCTTGAGCAGGCTCGATTGCTGGACCCATTCGACGAACTCGTCTTCCAGCACTTCCCGGCTGAACAACGGCGCGGGATCGATCACCGGCTCGAGGCTGTAGGTGGCGATGGCATAATCGCTGGCGACGAAGCCGAGCGGCTTGAGCCCCGCCGTCTCCATCCGCCGCGTCACCAGCATGCCGAGCGACTGGTGCGCGTTCCAGCCTTCGAAGCTGTAGACGACCATGTAATGGCGGCCTTCGCGCGGGAAGGTTTCGATCAGGAGCTGGTCGGGGCCCGGCAAGGCCGACCGCCGCCCCTGCATCTCCAGCCATTCGCGCACGTCGTGGGGAAAGCGCGGCCATTGCTCCGGTTCGGCGAAGTAGCGCCGCACGCGATCGGCGAGATTGGTCGAGATCGGCATGCGCGCGCCGCCATAGGTCGGGATGCGCGCGGGTTTCCTGGTGGCGTGGACGAACAGGTCCTCCGTATCCATCCGCTCGACCTCGAGCGCGAGGCCGGCGAAGAAGAAGGTATCGCCCGGCCGCATGCTGGCGGCGAACCCCTCTTCGACCTTGCCGAGGCTGCGGCCGTTCCTGAAACGGACGGTGAGCATGTCGGCCTCGACGATGATGCCCGCATTGAGCCGGTGCTGCTCGACGAAGCGCGGATGGCTGACGCGCCACAGCCCGTCCTCGCCTTTGGTGAGGCGGCGGAACCGGTCATAGGCCTTGAGCGCGTAGCCGCCGGTGGCGATGTAATCCAGCACGCGGCCGAACAGATCGGGGCTGAGCGCGCTATAGGGCAAGGCACCCTGGATCTCGGCCAGCATCGCGGCTTCGTCGAAGGGCGCCGCGCACGCGCAGGCCATGACGTGCTGCGCGAGCACATCGAGCGCGCCCGGGCGGAATATGTCCTGGTCGAGCTCGCCCGCCTCGATCGCGTCGAGCGCGGCGCGCGCTTCCAGATATTCGAAGCGATTGCCGGGCACGACGACCGCCTCGGACGGCTCCTCCAACCGGTGATTGGCGCGGCCGATCCGCTGCGTCAGGCGCGAGGCGCCCTTGGGCGCGCCCATCTGGATGACCAGATCGACATCGCCCCAGTCGACGCCGAGATCGAGGCTCGCGGTTGCGACCAAAGCGCGCAGCCGCCCCGCCGCCATCGCCGCCTCGACCTTGCGCCGCGCCTCGATCGAGAGCGAGCCGTGGTGGATACCGATCGGCAGCGTCATCGCGTTGACCGCCCACAGATCCTGGAAGATCAGTTCGGCGAGGCTGCGCGTGTTGCAGAAGATGATCGTGGTGCGGTGGGTCTCGATCTCCGCCATCACCTGCGCGGCGGCATAGCGGCCCGAATGGCCCGACCAGGGCACGCGATCCTCGGGCAGCAGGATGTGGAGATTGGGCTCGGCGCCGGGATCGCCATCGACCTTGGCGACCGCATCGATATCGCCGCCGGGCGCCAGCCAGGCGCGATAGGCGTCGGGATCGGCCACGGTCGCCGACAAGGCCACGCGGCGAAGCTTGGGCGCGAACGCCTGCAGCCGCGCGAGGCAGAGCGAAAGCAGATCACCGCGCTTGCCGGTGGCGAAGGCGTGAACCTCATCGACGATGATCGTCGACAGATTCTCGAACAGCAAAGCGCTGTCCGGATGGCTCAGGAGCAGGCTGAGCGATTCGGGCGTGGTCAGCAGCATGTGCGGCGGCCGGACGCGTTGCCGCGCCTTGCGGTCCCACGGCGTATCGCCGGTACGGCTCTCGACCTTGATGGCGAGCCCCATCTCCGCGATCGGATCCATCAGGTTGCGCTGCACGTCGATCGCGAGCGCCTTCAAGGGCGAGACATAGAGCGTATGGAGGCCGGTGGTCGGCCGTTCGATAAGGTCGACGAGGCTCGGCAGGAAACCGGCGAGCGTCTTGCCCGCCCCGGTCGGCGCGACGAGCAAGGCGTGGCGACCCGACCGCGCCACATCGAGCATGTCCAGTTGGTAGCGGCGCGGCGACCAGCCGCGCGCTTTAAACCAGGCGGTGATCTGGGGCGGGAGATCGCTCACCAAAATCCTCCCCATGCTTGCATGGGGAGGGGGACCGCGGCGCGGAGCGGCGGGGTGGAGGGGCCATCGGCGAAGCCCCTCCACCGGCCTTCGGCCGGTCCCCCTCCCCTTGCAGGGGAGGAACTTTGAAACAGCTGATCGTCACTGCCGACGATTTCGGCGTGGCCGACGCGGTCAACGGAGCGGTCGAGCAGGCGCATCGTGACGGCATCCTCACCGCCGCCAGCTTGATGGTTTCGGGCGCGGCCGCGGCCGATGCGGTCACGCGCGCAAGGCGCTTGCCGAAGCTGGGCGTCGGGCTCCATGTCGTCCTGGTCGACGGCAGGCCGATCCTGCCGCCCGATC
>DATMIP010000315.1:0-3511 GCA_035554515.1 Sphingomonas sp.
GCCGGGCGGTTGCTTTGCCGACGAATATCATTGGCGTGACGGCATCGGTCCGCAGAACAAGCGACGGGTCAAGGTCAACACCCACTGGGGAGGAGTCACCGAGCCGAACAGTTTCGGTACCCACGAATTCATGGATTTTGCGGAGCAGATCGGGGCCGAGCCTTATGTATCGGGCAATGTCGGCAGCGGAACGCCTGCGGAAATGGCGGAATGGGTGGAATATATGACCGCCCCTGCCGGCAGTCTTGCCGAAGAACGCGGGCGCAACGGCCACAAAGCGCCGTGGAAGCTTCCTTATTTCGGGCTTGGCAACGAGCTTTGGGGCTGCGGCGGCAATATGCGGGTGGACTATGCCGCCGACGTCACGCGCCGCTATGCAACCTTCATAAAGGTACCTGCCGGCACGAAGACGATGAAGATGGCGAGCGGATCTTCCGACAATCTGGATCCCGCTTTCGAATATGTCTGGACCGAAGGCATGATGCGTGCTGCCGCCAAGCAGATCGACGGCTTCGGCATCCATTATTACACCTTCCCCGAAGGTATTCGCGAGAAGCATTCCGCAACCGATTTCGACGAGGCCGCGTGGGCGCGCACGCTCGCCGTGGCGATCAAGATGGAAGATTATATCAGCGCGCATGCGGCGATCATGGACAAATATGACCCCGCCAGGCGCATCGCGATGGCGGTCGACGAATGGGGCACGTGGTACGCCCCGACGCCAGGGACCAACAGGGGTTTCCTGCAGCAGCAGAACACGATGCGCGACGCCATGGTCGCAGGGCTCAACCTCAATATCTTCACCAAGCATGGCGATCGGCTGCGAATGGCCAACATCGCGCAGATGGTGAATGTGCTTCAGGCGATGATCCTGACCGAGGGGCCCAGGATGGTGCTGACCCCGACCTATCATGTGTTCGAAATGTACAAGCCGTTCCAGGATGCGACATCGATCCCCATCGACATCAAATCCTCGTGGTACAGCAAGGACGCCTGGGCGATTCCGGCGGTCAGCGCCGCTGCCGCCCGGGGCAAGGATGGCAATCTCTACGTTGCACTGCTCAACGTCGACCCGAACCAATCCGCCAGCGTTTCGGCGACATTGAGCGGATCGAACGCAACGGCGGTCGCGGGCCGCATATTGTCCGGTCCCGCCATCCAATCCTATAACGATTTCGCGCATCCGGATACGGTAAGGCCGATGCAGTTCGACGGTGCACAACTTGCAAACGGAACGTTGACCGCGACGCTGCCGCCGCATTCTATCGTGGTGCTTGTGCTCCACTGATCGGTTGCGCTCTCGGTTGGCGGCGTGCCCGCAGCGTGCGGCGTCGGCGGCCGGCCGCGGTTGCCGCGCCGGCCGTGCGCCTATCGATACGCGTCGAGGAAGGGCTGAAGATAAGCGCGATATGGCTCGGCAACACCGATCCCGCCGCGGTTGATCGGGCGGCGAACCTGCAACGCGCTCGCCGTGGCAACGACGCGCTCGGTCTCGTGGAAGCGATGCACGGCAGCTTCCTCTGCCAGGCCGCAATGCGCCAGCAACCGGCGCGTCCATTCTTCGGGTGCGTCGACCAGCGCGGCATAGGGAACGACCAGCAGCCGGTCGCCCAGGCGGCGCTGCCAGAAAGCGAGCAACTCGTCTTCCAGGCGGAAGTGATACGCGATGTCCGCCAGGCTGTAACTCCACGCCACCCCGTGGATGAAGAAGGTGCGGAAGCAGGACCAAGCGCTGTCGAGCGGATCGCGCCGCATCCAGATCAGCGGCGCCTGCGGTAACATCGTCGCGATCAGCCCGAGGAAGCGGCTATTGTCGATCGTCTTGTCGACCACGCGGCCCGAGGGCCCGAATCGCTCGCCCAGCAGGTGCAGATAGAGGCCCGCCATCGCTTCCAGCGAGCCGCCGCCCGTCAGATGCTTCGCGATCGCCTCACCGGAAACCCCACCCGTGGCGAGCGCGACATGGTGCGCCACGCTGGTCTCCGCGCCGTCGGCCACTGCGCTGTGACTTGTGAGGATCTGCTCGACCAGCGTCGTTCCGGAACGAGGCAGGCCCGTAACGATGATCGGGCGGTCAGTTGCGATCGTCTGTTCGCTATTGAAAGTTTCGATGAACGCGTCGGGAAAGCCGCTCATCGCCGCCCGCGCCCCTTTCTCGTCCCCGGCGCGGCTATAAGGCAGACTCGCGCGCAGCAGCCTGGCTCCCATCGAGAAGGCGGCGAACGCCTGCTGATGTTGCGCCCGGTCATGATGGAGCTTGCCGAGCGCATAGTGAAAGCGCGCCTGATCGCCGGGTGCCTGGCGTTCGGCCGCCGCGCGGTCGCCGAGCAGGCGGTCGCCCAGCGGATCGTTCGCGAGGTCGACCGCGGAGGAAAGCGATAGCCAGGCAGGGCCCCAGCCGGGGCGTTCCCGGACAACTTTCTCCAATTCGGAGCGACCTTGCTCGATCCGGCCGAGCGTAAGCGCGGTATTGCCCAGGACATAAGCGCGTGCAACGCGATCCATCTGCTCGTCGGGCAGGCTTTCGAGCAGATCATGCGCCTCGCGCAATCGGCCGGTCTGGGTCAGGAGCACGACCTTGGCGTAGCGCGCCTGTGGGGTCCGGCCGGCGGCGGCGACGAACGCATCCATCGCCCGATGGGCGAGCCCAAATTCACCGCTCACGCGCATCAGCTCGGCCAGTCGTTTCCATTCCCCGCCAAGCGGCGCATCTGCCTCGAGCAAGTCTCTGATCGCCTGGTTCGTGCCGGCGCGGTCGCGCGCGGCGAGGGCGATCCTCAAACGCTCGATCTGCGCTGCGACGGGAGGGTTGAATGAACGCACACCACCAACCCTAGCTGCTGATCCCCGCAGGTAAAGCGTACCGCCTTCGGAGCGTGCGGCATGCCATGATCGTTGCCGCCGTCAGTCTGGTCATCCTGGAACGCGGGATGGCCGATCTGGACTCGCCGAGCCGATCGTGGAGAGATTTTGCTGCGCCCGCACAATCGGTCAGCAGATTAACCATAAAAATCATTGCGGTGGCGATCCTGCTTGACAGAAGCTGACATTTGAACGTTAATTTGCGTTAATCGGGCTGAACGATTCAGCCAAAAAAATGGGGGACATCATGAATCTGAAGAGCGCATTGCGCTGCGGTGCCGCAGCTACCCTGCTCGCAACCGGCAGCGCCAACGCCGCCACCATCAACCTGATCGATCTGGGTGGCGTTACGGGTTCGCAAGCCGAACAGGGCTTCAACATCGCCGCAGCGTATTGGTCGCACATGCTGACCAACACGGCGACGATCAATCTGGGCGTGAAATTCGCGAACCTCGGGTCGGGCATCATCGGTCAAACCGGCAGCCGCACGATCGACTATACGGTTCAGAACTGGGAAAACGGGGTCAACGCAACCAAGAGCGGCTCGACGCTCGATCAGAATATCGTTCTTCCCACCATAACCGCCGGCGCGATCGATTATATCACCAGCGGCGTGGACGCCACCGGGGGCAATACGACCAATCCGGCC
>DATMIP010000316.1:0-7161 GCA_035554515.1 Sphingomonas sp.
CGAGGTGGCGCCCGCCTTTGTCGACGCTGTCGACGAACGCCGCCTTCTTCTGGGCGTAGCTCCCCCACAGCATGAACACGACGGGCGCGGCGCGCGCATTGATCAGGCGGATGACGGCGTCGGTGAAGCGCTCCCAGCCGCGGCCCTGATGCGATGCGGCCATACCCATCTGCACCGTCAGCACCGCGTTCAGCAGCAGCACGCCCTGCTCGGCCCAATGTTCGAGGAAGCCGTGGTGCGCGGGCGGGATGCCGAGATCGGCCTCCAGCTCCTTGTAGATATTGACCAGGCTCGGGGGCGTGCGCACGCCCGGCGGGACCGAGAAGCACAAGCCATGCGCCTGGCCTTCGCCATGATAGGGATCCTGCCCGAGGATCACGACGCGCACCTCCTCCAGCGGGGTCAGATCGAGCGCACGGAACCAGTTGCTCGACCGGGGGAAGATGCGCCTGCCGGCCTGCTTTTCGGCGACGAGGAACTGGCGCAGCGCCTGCATATAGGGGTCGTCAAACTCCTTGCGGAGCGGTTCGAGCCAGCTCGGATGCAGCTTCACCTCGCCCATCGATTCCTCCCGCGGGCAGGCATGGGAGAGGGCGGCGAGGGCGTCAATCGCAAGCGGGATTGCACGGTCGGTTCAAGCAGAACATAATAGGAACATCTACGCGAGTCGCGAAAGGGATATGCGATGTTGACCATGTTTGCCGATCCGCCTTCCAGGGTGACCCACACCCTGTTCTTTGCGCTTCAACCTCCGGCGGCGGAGCGCGACAGAATAACGAATTTGATCGGGTCGTTACGACTGGGTGGCGTTCCCATGCGGCCCGATCGGCTCCACATCTCGATCCTTGCTCTCGTGCTCGATGACGCGCTGCCCGAGGGCCTCACTCACAAGGCGGCGGAAGTGGCGGCGTCAATTCGCATGCCGTCTTTCCACCTGATCTTCGACCGGTTAGTCGGGGGCAATCGCTCCGCGCTTCTCAGGCCGAGCGAGCCGGTGGAAGCGCTATTCACGTTCCGCGAGCGGCTGGGCTTTGCACTGATGTCGGCCGGCATAGCCTTTGAGCAGAGCCGTTTCAGCCCGCATGTGACCTTGCTCTACGGCGGCCAGCCCAAGCCCGAGATCGAGATCGAGCCGATCAGCTGGCTGGTCGAGGATTTCGTGCTGATCGACAGTTTCATCGGCGAGACGAGGCATGTCGAGGTCGGCCGCTGGCCGCTCAAAAGCTAGCAATCCTCCCCTTGCAGGGGGAGGTGGCGCCAAAGGCTCGGCTGGCGCTCGACCTATCCTCCCCCTCCGTCAGGTTGCGCCTGCCACCTCCCCCTGCAAGGGGAGGATAGGAACGCCCGTCAGAGGCCGACTTCTTCAACACAATCGGGTCGGAAGCGGTCGTTACGACCGATCTGGCGCGCGGTCACGGGTCAGATCAGGATTTGCCCGCGCGGTCGCCATATTCCCAATCATAAGGGACGCCTGTGTCATCGAGGATAAGGCGCACGAATCGGTGAAGCCCGCCTATGCGCGCACGTCGTTCGACAAGGTCCTTGCCCGCTTCGATCCGGCTCGATGAACCAGAAGTTGGCGAAGCCGGAGGAGTGGGTGAGTACGTTACGCGCGGCAGCTTGATCGACGACATGGTTCGCCTCCCCGGCTTCCAGCGTCTGATGACTTTTGTCGTACCTGATTTGTCATTGCGAGAAGCGCGGCGACGAAGCAATCCGGCCTCGACGGCGCAAACGGGATTGGTGGCCCGCGGCGACCTTCGGCTCGCTCCGCGCGCAGTGGCGGTTCAGTCAAAAGGCATCATACTTTAGCCTTGCCGCTTCCTCACCTCACGCCAGACGAACCAGGCAATGCCTGCCGCCAGCAGAACGACAATGAGCGCATCGGCGCCGTGAAGAATGTGCGACAGGCGTGGGTCGGTCTGCCATGCCGCGCCAAGCTTCATGCCGACCCAGGCCAGCCCGAAGCACCACGGCCATGATCCGACGAACGTATAAATGTGGAAGCGCACCAGCGGCATCCGCGCGACACCTGCCGGGAAGGCAATGAATGAGCGCACGAACGGCAGCAGGCGGCAGACTAATACAGTGATGCTGCCCCAGCGCGCGAAGAAGCGCTCGGCCTGATCGAGATGATCCATGTTGAGCAGGACATATCTGCCCCAGCGCTCGACGAACGCCCGCCCGCCGAAGCGGCCGACTTCATAACCGACGATCGATCCGACATTGCAGCCGAGCGCGCCGGCGGTCGCAACCCATAACAGTTCGAACCGTCCGGTTGAGACCAGATAGCCCGAGAAGGGCATGATGATCTCGGACGGGAGCGGGATGCACGCGCTCTCGATGGCCATGAGGAAGACGATGCCGCCATACCCCATGGCGGAGATCACCGCGATGATCCAGGCGGCTACGGGTGCGAGAATGCGTTCGACGAGGGACATGAGCCCGGCTGTGGCAAGCCGCGCGCGCGCTGTCGAGCAAAAGCGGACCGCATTCGTGGGGGCATACCTGGATTGTTTCGCCGCTACGCGGCTCGCAATGACGGGAGAGGTTTGCCGGCCCGGTCGTCATCCTGGCGAAGGCGGGGATCTCGTCTAGTTGGGACCCCGCCTCCTGAGATGCCAGCCTTCGCTGGCATGACGGGAATGTTTGCGCCGCGCCATCAAGTGAGTTGATGACGCCCCTCGCGGATGGTCATTGCGAACGCCGCGAAGCGATCTAGGCCAGCGCCAGGCTACAGCACATATTTGCTGAGGTCGGTATTCCTCGCGACTTCGGCCAGCTGCAAATCGACATAAGCGGCGTCCACCGTCAGCGTCGTGCCGGCGCGCTCCTCAGCATGGAAGCTCACATCCTCGAGCAATTTCTCCATCATCGTGGACAGGCGGCGCGCGCCAATATTCTCGACGCTGTCGTTCACCTGCGCGGCGGTGCGGGCGATGGCGGCGATGCCGTCCTCGGTGAAATTGATTTCGACCTGTTCGGTCGCGATCAGCGCGCGATATTGGGTGGTGAGCGAGGCGCGCGTGTCGGACAGGATGCGCACGAAATCCTGCTCGGTCAGCGGCTTCAGCTCGACGCGGATGGGCAGGCGGCCCTGCAGCTCGGGCAGCAGGTCGCTCGGCTTGGCGACGTGAAAGGCGCCGCTCGCGATGAAGAGGATATGGTCGGTCTTCATCGGGCCGTACTTGGTCGAAACGGTCGTGCCTTCGATCAAGGGCAGCAGGTCGCGCTGCACGCCCTCGCGGCTGACCGATCCGCCGCGCACATCGCTCACCGCGATCTTGTCGATCTCGTCGAGGAAGACGATGCCGTTCGCCTCGGCGTCGGCCAAAGCGACGCGCGCGACATCCTCCTGGTCGAGGCGCTTGTCGGCTTCCTCCTCGACCAACTTGGTCCAGGCCGAGCGGACCGAAAGCTTGCGCTTCTTCATGCGCTGGCCGCCCAATTTGCCCATGATTTCGCCCAGGTTGATCATGCCGACCTGGCCGCCCATGCCGGGTATCTCCATCGGCATGCCGCCTGAATCCTCGACCTCGATCTCGACCTCCTTGTCGTCGAGATGGCCGTCCTGGAAACGCTGGCGGAACGAGGCGCGCGTGGCTTCGGACGCGTCCTTGCCGACCAATGCGTCGATCAGGCGGCCCATCGCGGCGTCCTCGGCCTTGTCCTTGACCGCGGCGCGGCGCCGTTCCTTCTCCAGCCGGATGGCTTCCTCGACCAGGTCGCGCGCGATCTGCTCGACGTCGCGGCCGACATAGCCGACCTCGGTGAACTTGGTCGCCTCGACCTTCACGAACGGCGCGTCGGCGAGCTTGGCGAGACGGCGGCTGATCTCGGTCTTGCCGCAGCCGGTCGGGCCGATCATCAAAATATTCTTGGGGCTGACCTCGTCGCGCAGCTCAGGCGCGAGCTTCTGGCGGCGCCAGCGATTGCGCATCGCGACCGCGACCGCGCGCTTGGCGTCGTCCTGGCCGATAATATGCTCGTCGAGTGCAGCGACAATGGCTTTGGGAGTAAGGGCTTCGTTCATTCTTCTGCTTTCGTCATTCCGTGATCTTCGTCATCCCGGCGGAGGCCGGGATCGCAGGAGCGTGTCGGTACAGTCGGAATTCGCCGCCTGCGGCCTCGGCCTCCGCCGGGGCGACTTCATCTTTCAGGTCGTGCTATCCAGCGTCTCGATGGTGAGATTGCCGTTGGTGAAGACGCATACCTCGCTCGCGATCTGCATCGCCCGGCGCGCTATCGTCTCGGCATCTTCTTCATAGTCGACCAATGCCCGTGCCGCAGCCAGCGCGTAATTACCTCCCGATCCGATCGCGGCTATCCCGGCTTCGGGTTCCAGCACGTCGCCATTGCCGGTCAGGATCAGGCTTACATCCTTGTCGGCGACGATCATCATCGCTTCGAGGTTGCGAAGATATTTGTCGGTGCGCCAATCCTTGGCGAGCTCGACGGCGGCGCGCAGCAGCTGTCCGCGATGCTGTTCCAGCTTGCGCTCCAGCCGCTCGAACAGCGTAAAAGCATCGGCAGTCGCGCCTGCAAAGCCGCCGATCACCGATCCATCGCCCAGCCGGCGCACTTTGCGCGCATTGGGCTTGATCACCGTATTGCCCAGGCTCACCTGGCCGTCGCCGGCCACGATCACCTTGCCATTCTTTCGGACCGACAGGATGGTTGTCCCGTGCCAGCCGATCTTGTCTTCACGCATGATGTTGGTTTCTCCGCTCGGCGGCGGATATGGGAAGGCAGGCGGATTTGTGCAACGCGGACGATTGCCTATACCGCACTGGTCCGACCAACCACTGCATTCGTCGCGAAAAATACAGTCAAGAGATCATAACGGCTGGCAAAGGAGCGAATCACCTCTATATGCGCTCTCTTCCCCAAGGAGTATTGACGTGGCGAGTGACAATCAGGAATTGATTACCCTAACGGCTGACATTGTTGCAGCGCATGTGAGCAACAACAGCGTACCGACTGCCGAAGTTGGGAGCCTGATCCAGAGCGTCTATAGTGCGTTACAGCAGGTCGGAAGCGCAGCCCCCGAGCCGCAGGTTGAAAAGCCCAAGGGCGCGGTCTCCGCGCGCGCTTCGATAAAGCCTGAATATCTGATCAGCATGATCGACGGAAAGCAGTACAAGATGCTTCGCCGGCACATCTCCCAGCATGGTTACACGCCGGAAAGCTATCGCGAGGCATTCGGTCTGGCACGTGACTATCCGATGGTCGCATCCAACTATGCCGAACAACGCCGCGCGCTTGCCCACAAGATCGGCCTCGGCCGGAAGCCGCGCACCGGCGGAGCCAAGCCGGGCCGGAAGCCGAAGGCTACCGTCTGACATTGGCGTACGTAAACGCCTGAATAGGGCGCGATAATTCGGAACGGCCGGGGCTTTGGTTCCCGGCCGTCTTCAGTTCACCATGGTTGCCGCATCGCGGCGAGGAGGCCATAGGCCTGCCATGCCCCCTGTCGACACTCCCTTTGAGCGCCCCGCGCAACGCGCACTCGGCATGCCGTTCGGGCTGTTCGTCGCGCTGATCGCGTCGTTGATGGCCGTTACCCCGCTCGGTATCGATTCGATGCTGCCTGCGCTGCCGGCGATCGGCGCGGCGCTCGGCGTTACCAACGAAAATCACCAACAGTGGGTCATTGCGGTCTACGTGTTCGGCTTCGGCTCGGCCCAGATCGTGTACGGGCCTTTGTCGGACAGGTTCGGCCGCAAGCCGATCCTGCTGGTCAGCATGTTGCTGTTCGGAACGCTCAGCGTCGTGGCCGGGCTCGCGCGCAGTTTCGAAGCCTTGCTGGCAGCGCGCCTGTTCCAGGGTATCGCCGGCTCTTCGGGGCGGGTTCTGACGATTTCGATCGTGCGCGATTGCTTTTCGGGGCGACAGATGGCGCGCGTCATGTCGATGTCGTTCATGGTTTTCCTGGCGGTGCCGGTGCTCGCGCCGAGTCTTGGCCAGTTCGTCATGCACTTCGGCAGCTGGAGGCTGATCTTCTTCTGCCTCGCCGGCTTCGCTGCCCTGGTCGGGACGGTGAGCGCCTTGCTGATGCGGGAAACGCTTCATCCTGAATATCGCCGCCCGCTGTCAGCGCGCACGATCGGGCAGGGGATAGTACGCACCCTGAGCGAGCGGAGCGCGCTCGGCTACACGCTTGCGATGACGCTGGTATTCGGTGCGTTGATGGGTTTCATCAATTCGGTGCAGCAGATCTTTCAGGATATTTTCCACGCCCCCGGCAGCTTCCCGCTGGTCTTCGCGGGGGTCGGCCTGTCGATGGCGGTGGCCGCTTTCGTGAATTCGCGCGTCGTCGAGCGGCTGGGCACGCGCAAGATTTCGCACACCGCTTTGCTGGGTCTGATAGGTGTCAGCGCGGTTCACACCGTGGTCGCAGCCACCGGACATGAAACGATGCTGAACTTCGCCGTGCTTCAATGGGCGACGATGTTCTGTTTCGGCATGATGGGCTCCAATTTCGGATCGATGGCAATGGAAAATGTCGGCGAAATTGCAGGCACGGCCTCTTCGGTCCAGGGCTTCATCTCGACTTGCGGCGGCGCCCTCCTCGGGCTGGGAGTCGGTCAGGCTTTCAATGGCACGGTGGTCCCGCTTGCGGTGGGCTTCCTCGTTCTCAGCTTGTGTGCATTGATCGTCGTCCTGATCACCGAACGCGGCAAATTGTTTCGGGCGCACCATGCTTCAGGGCCGGACCATCCGGCGATCTTCGGGGCTCATTAGGAAGCCGGCAGCGCGCGCGGCGGATCAGGCCTTGTTCGACGGGTCCAGCCACCCGATCGCACGCAATTGCGCCACGCGGTTGCGCGCCACGGGTACGCGCCGACCATCGGTCAGGACCAGGACGACCGAGCGGCCGGCCTCTTCCCAACGCTGGACCGCGGCTTGAGCCACCCACCATGATCGGTGAACCTGCAGCCCGCGTTCGGGGCCAAGTTCCTCGGCGACTTGCCGCAGCGGCGCCAGGTGCAAATAGGACCGGCCGACGGTGTGGACCCGAACATGATGATCCTCCATCTGCAAGCAGAGCGCGGCATCCATCAGATGCGGCGGAAAAGCTGCGCCAGTCATCGTCGGACCGGCCGGTTGCGCTTCCGTGATCGCGGGCACCGCGGGCCGCTCTCCCCGGCCGGTTTCAAA